>CAJPST010000030.1 GCA_905373425.1 uncultured Mesocricetibacter sp. | reverse complement strand
CCCATAACTGCGGTGGCAATTTGCCTTGCGGATTATATTTGCGGCTGATTACCGCCCATAAAATGGCAGCTTCCAATGCGCCCGCTGCACCCAATGTATGTCCGGTATAAGGTTTCGTTGTAGTGCAAGGGGTTTGCAGACCGAACACATTTGCCACAGCCAAACTTTCCATCTGGTCGTTATGCACCGTGCCTGTACCATGTAAGTTAATCCAACCAATTTGATCGGCAGAAAGTGCGGTTGATTTTAACGCTGTTTTGAAAGCGGCAATTGCTCCTTCACCTTCCGGATGAGGAGATGACATATGATAAGCATCGCTACTTGAACCGTATCCGAGCAAACAAACCGAATCCTCTTCCAGTGCTTCTCTTGTCATGACAAACACGGCTGCCGCCTCACCTAAATTTATTCCATCGCGATTTACTGAAAACGGATTGGAACGCTGTTCGGATTGAACGGAAAGCGAGCCAAATCCTCCGATTGTTAAAGGTGAAAGGGTATCCACTCCGCCGCAAATAACAGCATCGCACAAACCGTTGCGTAATAAACGGGCTGCGCTGATTAATGCTCTTGCTCCGGAAGTACAGGCCGTTGAAATGCCGTAACTTAACCCCTGTAAACCATATTGAGCGACAATAAAATCGGCAGGGGCAGAAAAATATTGTTGTTGTTGGTTGAACGTTACTCCCGACCAATCATTATGTTCTGCCGCATATTTAAATAAAGGTACATTTTTATCCACTCCGGTGGTTGAAGTTCCCATTACTACGGCAACCCTTTTTTTCCCGAAACGCTCTATAACTTCCTGAATTTGTGATTCAATCTGTGCCAAGGTATGCCATAACAACTGATTGTTACGGCTACGGTGTTCAGGGGGTAAATCATCGGGAAAAGGGCGCAAATTGACGCTTACTTCACCTAAAAAACTCTTTTTACCGTTTAAATCAAACAACTTAAAAGGCATATCGGACAAATGTAACGGTGACTCGCCGCCGTTTAACAACACGTCAAGATGTGTTTCAATTCCTTCGCCCAAGCTACTTACCATGGCGGGGCGGGTCAGAAATAAAGGGTATTTCACTGAATCCTCTATTGGTTAAGTTCTTCAATTTGCCATTCGCTTTCGTCCGGCAAAGATATATGATATTGGGGTGGCTTTTGTTGTATTATCCACACTGTTTTATGATTTATTTGATAAATTCGACCGTTCTTTGTCTCATTAACCGAACTAAATTCAAATATCGGATCAGCAGGGTTTAAAGCCGTCGCCAATGCCGAAAAGACTTGTTGTGCCTGCTTATTAGGCATTATAAAACCGTCATTTTCCCAGCCTTTATCAGTTAATAATAAGCGTGCTGTCGGTGCGCCTAAAGAATCTGTTTGCACCCAACGCCATTGCCTCGGTGCAAACTGTACGGTCAATAAACCGGTTTGTTTGACTTGATTTTGCCGCTCCAATTGTTCCACCTTAAACAACCGAATTTCGGTTTGTTGCGGTGGTAAGTTTTTAACTTCAGGCTGTGTCGCGCAAGCACTTAAAAGCAAGCCGGCTACAATATAAAAAATTATTCTCGGCATAGATTCAAAGGTCAATATAAATTCAAATGATTTTACTAAATCCGCGGGATTATAACATTAAATCAACGTAAAATCCTAAAAGTTGCAATCACGCTGAACAACACGCCAATCGCCACACTCAAACCGAAAGAGGATACTGCCGGAGTTGAACTGAAACCCAACAACACAAATGAAATCATGGTAGTGGCACAGGCCGATAATACCGCCGTACGTTTAGTCACTAATGGTTCTTGAGCAGTATACATATAAGCCGTGTAATCAATTGCAATAGCAGAAACCAGCAACAATCCGAACATAGTAAATAAGCTTATCGGTAACGCTAGCCAGCCAAAAACAGCAACCGTCGAGACAATCGCAAATAGCGGGATTAACAACATTTTAGCAGTATTACGCAAGCCAAAAAATTTCCATAGTAATAATCCGGCCAATAAAAAAGAAATAATTTTTAGCCAACCTGCTTGATCTCGAGTTTGTTGAAAAGCCTGATTTAAATTAGCCCGTTTATCCTGCCAATAGATCTGCTTAAAATCAGCCAAGTTTTCTACCGCACTTTGGTTTTGAACTCCACTTACTTTAACCAATCCCACAACTTTATCCGATGCTAATTGCCCTAAATAAAGAGTACGACGGGCTTGCCCTAATTCACTTTGCAAAGCTTGTTGTAATGATACAGGCGGGGGTTCTTTTAATTGAGCCAATACATTTTCAATGGATTGTGCAGGCACACCGATTTCCTGTAAAACGGCATAATCGGATGGTTTTAATTTTTCTGTAAATTGTCGTACAAACTGTTGTTGTTCCTGTTCAGAACTTATCCATTGGCTGAGAGATTGAAAACCGGTTAATTTTTTCTCACTTTGTAACTGCATTAATTGGCTACTAAGTTTTTTATCCAGTGCTAATAATTCATTATCGTTTTTAGCAACAATAAGAAAATATTGGCTACCCAAATCTATACCGGTTAATTTTCCTATTTCAGCGGCTTCGTTCAGCATGGATGGGGGCATTACAACCCATTGGCGAATATCATCTTTCCATTGGCTTTTATATAAACCTATGCAAACAAAAAACGCAAACAATAATACTAAAAGTTTTTCAACAGACTTAGGAAGGCTAAAGGATAACAATCCGGCAAAGTTTAATTTATGTGGCGACGAATAACGTCGAAACAGAGCAGGTAAAAATAATATGGTACATAAAATGGCTCCAATTAATGCCGTAGCAGAAAAAAGAGCGGTTTGTTTTAACACTGGAAGGGAAGTAAATCCCAATAAACCGTAACCAAGCAATGTGACCAATAAGCTAATAATAAAAGTAAAACGCAGTTGCTTCATTGCTTTTTCCGCCTGCCATTGTGGATTAAACAATGAGGCAGTAAGCCAGTGCAACGGAAAATCAATTAGCACGCCGATTAAACTAGTTCCGATAACTAAGGTTAAAATATGAATTTTTCCGAACCAAATTACTGTTGCAACCACTCCAAACAACATTCCGGCACAAACCGGCAAAAACAACCACAATACGCGAAAAGTTCTAAATAAAGAAAGTAGCAGTAAAAGTGTTAGACCTACTCCAAGGCAGCTCATTAAGGTGCTTTCACGTTCTGCTTGTTGTTTTGCCGTGGCGGCAAATAGCGCCGCACCGGTTATTAATATATCCGAACCATCTTGTTGTAGCGTTTGTCTGCTTTGTTGTATTAATTCCGACAAGTGAAAAGATGGTGAAATTAAGTTTGCCTCAGGCATTACTGCCCTTAATAACACCCAAGTTTTATCATGATGTTTCAGATATAACATTCCATTGTCCGCATTCCAGTGGACTGTCGGAGACAAATTCGATTGCGATAGCACGAAGCGCCCAAAACCAAGCCAATCCTGATCCGGCGACAATAAATTGGTTTGATTAAACGGATTAACTATTTGTTCTGCATAGTGTTGAAAATATTGTTCAGGATTATCAATCAATTGCTGACGAACAGAGGAAGGAAGCAACGCCAAGCTAAGCTGTGTGATAGTTTGTCGCAATTTGGTTATATCAGGCTGAGTTTGCACGATAACCGATTCAAACAGATTGCTGTTCTGCCATTGTAGAGCTGTTTTTTGCGCACTTTGAAAGGCAATTTCTGCCTGATTATGTCCAATTAGTGCTACAATTTGTCGATTCAGCTGATTTTCTTGTTGTTTATCGACTGCCAGCTGAATTTCGTTCCAACTTTGCTCTTCCGGCAACAACGCTGTTAAATCCGTTTGCAGCCAATTGCCTTGACGGATAAAAAATACCAGCATGATCGTGGCAATAAGCAGAAAAAAACCGTAAAAGCCACAAAGTGCGGTCGATTTTTTGAAAGTTTTCGGCATTTTTAGTTAAGTGCAGATTGGGAGAAATCATCCAAAGGTTGATTGATTTCAATTTGATCAAAACGAATAAGGGTTCTGTCTCCCTGTTTTTCGTTTAATTCTATTTCTTTTACCGTTTCACCACCGCGAATCTTAATACTGTCAAAAATCTGTTTCATCAATAGACTACTAGGCATCAGTTGAAGTGTCCAATTTTCTTCAGTTCCGGTTAGATTCAAGGAAAATTGGCTTTCGATTGCAGAAATATCACCGGATAACAAACCTAAAAATAAACCAACTTGCTGAGATTGCGCGACATTTTCATTAGCAACCCAACTTTGACCGTTCCATTGCATTATGCCGCTAGGTTTTACCAGTAAATTATTAACAAACGGTTTTTTCATTTGCCACAGCAACCCTTTTTTTGTCAGTAGTACAAATCGTCCACCGGTGGTAATCGGTTTATCAAGGGATTTCAAAAAACGCTGTTGGGTAAATTCTCCTTGCTGACTTATGTTTTTTTGTAACAACACCACCAAATCATTCTGCGAAAAAGCAAGAACAAGCGGACTGAATAAACATAAAAAGAATAAACTGTATTTTTTCATTTGGCTCTTACTAATTAAACATGCGGTGCAGGTGTAAAATCATCACAATTTTCCACCGCACTTCGCCAGCATGGAGGGGATTGAAATTGCATTTCATGGGTTTTTAAATCAACCGCCACTTGTGTGGTACTACCCGTAGTCAATTTTTTACCGGAAGCAATGTCAACAATAGTGTAATCGATCCGCATACAGGTTTCATATTCAACCAATGCTAAATTAACTCGGATTTTCTGACGAAAAAAAGCCGGTTTGACATACTTCAGATTAAGCTGAACAATCGGCCAACCATAACCCAATTCAATCATTCTGTCATAGGTGTAACCAATCTTTTCTAAAAAAGCACAACGCGCCATTTCCAAATATTTGACATAGTTACCATGCCACATAATCTTTATCGAATCTACATCGAAAAAAGGAATTTCATAATCGGAAGAATGACGGCAATAAACATGTTTTTTTAATTTCATAACAAAAATAAATAAAGCGGTAAATAAAAATATTACCGCTTATAAAAGCCTATTATTTAACAAGATCGCCTTTTAAGGCTACGCCACTTATAGAATGACCCGCATGACATTCATATTGCGTTGTGCTGCTATAAGTTTTTCTTTTGTAGAAACTGACAATGTTGCTGACTTTTGTCGCTCCTTTTGATTCAGCACGATCCTGAAATTGTCTTACTGCCGATAAGAAAGCAATTTGGCAAGAATCTTCATCGGTTTTATTAGAAGCGTTAGTTTTTCTGTTGCTGATCAAACCTTCGGCAAGCACATTTCCTTTCACTGATTTACCGAAATACAGTTTGATTTTCGGATTTAATATTTCTTTTGCTTTAGGAGAATTTAACGCATCATTGATAGATAAATAATGTGTTGTATCACGCGGGGCGCAAGCCGCTACTAAAATTGCCGTAAGACTTATTACTAATTTTTTACTAAATTTCATCATTCACTCTCCAGTTATTAATAAATAAATTTGACTCAGTATAAGAAAAATCATACCTAATCGCTAGTTAAATTATCATTCCAAAAATCATAGAAATTAAACCATAATAACGGATTTTCACTACATTCGCGTTCAAGTAGCCGAGCGTATTGTTGCATAGCTTGTTGAATGTTCTGCTCCCTCTGAGCACCTCTGCCTTGAATAATCGGACAAAAATGACGTAATTTCAAGCGATAACGTCCATTTTCCTTTAAACAAAATACCGTATTTACCGGCGCTTTTAATAAGCTTGCTAATAGCCAAGGACCTTGTGGAAAATCTGCCTGTTCACCTAAAAATTCTATTTTTTTTGTTTTTTCGCCCCGAACAGGAATGCGGTCGGCGGCAATGGCAATCCATTCGCCACGATCAATACGCTGATGAATCTCAAGCATTTTTTGTGCATCAAGTTCGGCAACTTGAATAAGCGGTAATTCGTTTGCACCGGCTTCAACTAATGCTTTATTAAATGCTTCTGCATTACGGCTATGGACTAAAGCACTAAGCTGAAAATTTTTATGATGTCCGTTATTCAACAACGCCCGACAAATTTCGATATTACCAAAATGTGAACAAATTAGTAATTGCCCACGCTCTTTTGGTTCAGCATCAATTTCTGCATATAAATCTTCCGCATCGTCCACAATCAGGTCATCGTAACGAATTTTATTCTGCCAAACAGCAAAACAATCGGTAATTGCTTCTCCAAAAGCTAAAAATTGCCGAAAAACTGCATAACTGGGCAACTTTACTTTAGTTGTTTTAACCAAACGTTGCTGATAACGGCGAATATTTTCGCGCATTTTTTTAGAAGTTAAAAAGAAATATAAGACAACCCAAAAGGTAGCAAAACGAATTGCCCAAAGAGGTAAATATTTAACAATCAGGCTAGTAATTCTAAGAAAAAAAGCGTTTCCACGCTCTTTTTGTTTTGCCCAATGTTGCTCGCTACTCATACTTTTTTACCTGCTAGAACCCGTTTTAACATGCCGATAAATAAGCGGGCGTGCATTTTACTAATCAACCAATTATCTGCCAATCCGCGAAAATGGGAAACACCACCCGATTTATATTTCACTTGGGTATTGATCCAAATTATCGGGATTTTCCGCCAATGCATACGCACCAGAATTTCCGTATCAAAATCCATCCGGTCGCCTATTTTTTCTTCATTTATAACTTCAATGGCTGTTTCAAGAGGATAAAGCCGAAATCCGCACATTCCGTCTAAAAGATCAAAAGACAAGGTATTAACCGCATTCCAAAAATCGGTAATTTTGCGACCGTATAGCCGCGCCTTTGGTGCATCACTTCCATATATAGGATTGCCGCAAATAAGAGCGGTCGGATTTTCACGTGATTTTTCAATAAATCGTTGCGTATCGGAAATATTATGCTGACCGTCTGCATCTACTTGGATAACATGAGTAAAACCACGTTTCAACGCCTCAGCAAAACCAATTTTAACCGCTGCGCCTTTGCCGCCGTTTTGTGCACAATAAACGATAGACACACCATCCCACTGTTCCAGATATTTTAAATTGGTAAGATTTTTTACATCCGAACCGTCATCAACGATTAATACCGGCAAATCCATCGACAATAATTGCCGCGCTACATCGCCTACCGTAGCTGCATGATTATAATGAGGTATTAATGCAATAGGATTGTAGCTACTCATTAATCAAACAGCTCATTTTCAATAGCAAGACAAACCTGTTCAAAATCGGCACGGCTAATTTTAGACTGGCTATTGCGAGGTAGTTTGGTACTGAATCGCCAATAACGCGGCAAAGCAAACTTCTCGTGCATCGTTAATAAATGTTGCCTTAATAGTTGAATTATTGCTTTTCGTCCTTTGGATTTAAATAAATCTATTCCTTCTTGCGATAATTGCACCCAAGCAAGCGGGCGTTGATAGTTGGGATGCAAACCAATATAACTATCCGTAACCAATTGATTTTTATTTAAATCTAATTCAATTCTGGCAAGTGAAACTCTTTTATCACCCAATTTTACAATACGATCAATCCGTCCCAGAAGAATAAAACCTTGCTCATAAAACTCTACCGCATCGGCAGTTTGTTCAAGATGAGGAACACGATTGGATTTTATCCATAATGCTCCCTGGTCATTCACGCCTATTTCCGCCTGCGGAACAACTTTCCAATATTTACTGTTTTGTTTTGTTGCAATAACGCCGGTTTCCGTACTACCGTAACCTTCAATTAAAGGCGCATTCAAAAGTTGTGAAATATTCTGAGCTTCACTTTCATCCAAAACACCACCGGAAGTCACCACACCAATTAAATTAAATTTATCTAGTTTTGGGTGATTAATTCCTAAATGAATTAAAAGAGTCGGGCTACTAATCCAAACGGTTTTGTACGGACGTTGACTGTCAACAATCAGTTTTTCCGGAAAATCGTGTTGTAAACGCCCTATAACCCAACCGCGATAGAGTGGTAACATGACACGATAAGTCAAACCATAAAAATGCTGAACACTTACGGTTCCGGTTAAATAAACATCTTCTTCTGAAGAAAAAGGCAGAATTTGAGTCACTGTTTCTGCTTCAAGCCAAAGTTGTTCCGCTGTTTTAACGATAATTTTGGCTTCTCCACTACTACCGGATGTTTTCAACCAGACCTCTGTTTGATTATTACGCTCAAAGAGCGGTCGGTTTTTAGGTTGTTTTTGTGAAATACCGAATGAAGCAAAGTTTTCATCAGTTAACAATAAATCTGCATTTTCGGCTATCCACTGTTGATTTTCCTGTAGGATATTTGGTGGTAATAAAACCCTTACATTTGCATTAAAACAAGCAAGCAAAACACAAGCAAAATTTGCTGCGTCTTCAAACCATAATCCAATGGATTTTATACCGTCTTGCTCAAATTGTTGGGAAATTTGATTTGAGCGGTAAGCAAAATCTTGTCTACTCCAAACAGGATCTAGTGCGATAGGTAATGGGGAAAAAGATTGATTATTCATAATGTTTATATTTTTTCATTACAATTTTTCGAACACAGTATTCAACAGACATAATTATTCCCATTAAAATATAAGAAATTACGCCGGTGAATAATGCCCAAAGACGATAATTTTCAAGTAAAATCAATACAGTAGTAACAATAATATTAAAAATAAAAAAAAACATCCAAATTTTTGTTACATTACGCGTATAAGTTACCGCATATAAAGGCAAATCGGGGTTTTGCAAACGGGCAAAACGTTCAATAATTGTTTGTTCACTAAATAAACTGCCGGCGAAAATAACTAACATGATGCCGCTTATAATATTCGGATACCAATACATCGTGTCAACCGAACGAGTAATTGCTATGATTAGTAGCAAAATAGCCATCACTAAGCCGAAATAACGTTGCCACACTATTTTTTGCAATAATGCTTTTATTGCCCATAAAACAGCCATCAGCCATGGTAGAAAAAATAATAGCTCACTGTTTTGTTTAAAAAAAAGCCAAATTATCGGATAGGCTATACTGCTCAAAAAAACCAATAGATTAATAATCAGGCTTATTATTTTCATCATTAGGCGATTACAACCAATCCTTTACCACAGGTTTCATTATCGGTTTTTAGTTGAAATTCCATTCTACTTTTTTCTTTGTTCCATTTAAGCATTAATTCCAGCTCATCATTAGGGCGTAAGAATTTTTGAAATTTTAAATTATCAATCCGCAAGATATTCTTTTCCTCAGCAAAAAACTCGGTAATTTTATCTATTACCCATTGAACTTCTATCACTCCAGGAACCAATGGGAATTGGGGGAAATGTCCCTTAAAAAATACTAAATCAAGCGGAACTCTACCTTTAAAAACCTTAACATCTTCAACAATATAACTATCAAGCCAAATAGGATCGGTTTGTACCTGAGCACAGGCTTGTTCAAAATCTGAATGGTTTATTTTTGATTGCGAATCTCGCGGTAATTTAGTAGTAAAAAGCCAAAAGCGTGGAATATCCGAGTTTTCCTGATTTTTAGCTAAATGTTGTTTTAGCTGTTCAATAACTTCCTTTCGACCTTTAGAACGAAAAACTTCAATACCTTCGTTATTTAATTCCACCCAAGCAGTAAGCTGTTGTTGTTTGGAATATTGTCCGATATAACAATCGTTTACTAAATTATTTTTGATTAAATATTGTTCCACATTAAACCAACTATATATCAGCCATTTTTACTATTTGGCCTGTCTTTTCTAGTAATGTAAATCCGTTTCAATAAAATTACACTATATCAGCTTGCCTACTACCAACAAAAAAGCAAGACGAGTACTGTCTTCAATCCATAAAACTAGCGAATAAAATCTCATCTTGCCGTAAATTTTGTGGAATCTGTAATGCCCCTATAGTTAAAACCCAGATATTTCTATACGGAAAAATCTGTGATTAAAATTTTGGCTTTACTTTATAAGGATTTTCCATTTTATTTTTGACTGACTTTAACGACAGCTTGAATCACATCATTTACAGTACGCACATTACGAAAATCTTCAGCTTGGAGTTTGTAGCCAGTCTGACGTTTAATATTATCAATTAAATCAATTGCATCAATGCTATCAATTTCCAGATCCTCATAAAGATTGGTATCTAATTTAATTTTTTCCGGATCGATCTCAAATAAATTTTCTAATGCTTCAGTTAATATTTTTTGAATTTCCTGTTCTGTCATTTTCTACCTCTATGCCTTTTGCGAACGAATAAAATCAGCTAATGTCTTAACGCTTTCAAAATGATCTTGCAAATTTTGGTTTTCGCCGTCTAATTGTAAGCCGAATTTTTTCTGCACTGCCAGGCCCAATTCAAGTGCATCAACAGAATCCAAACCCAATCCATCCTCACCGAACAAAGGGGCGTCGGTTTCAATATCTTCCGGCGTAATATCTTCAAGAGATAAACTCTCAATAATCAATAATTTAAGTTGTTGCTCAAGTTCCATTATAAGTCCTTTGATTGAGTATGTTGATTGAAATAATTTTCTAAATATTCATTTAACCGACGTGAAGCAATCGGTAACGGTTTTTCTGCCAACCAATCTTGCGGATCCATATCTTCACCTACGATTAATTCATACTGAATCCGCCGTTTTGGAATTTTATACCAAGGTTGCCCCTTTTTAAAATTAAGAGGAGACATTTTTATTACCAAAGGCGTTATTACTTTAGCACTACGCAATCCAATGGATACTGCACCGCGGTGTAACTTCACCACACCATCCCAGCCTGTACGAGTACCTTCAGGAAATAGTAATAATGCCTGATTTTGCAAAACGTTATGACTTTTTTCCAATAATTCTTCCGACTCCGTATTAGGCAAAAAACCACAAGATAAAATAGGACTAATCATAACCGGATTTTTTAATAAATCTTGCTTAACAATACAATTAAAACGAGGTTCTTTACTAAAAATCAACACAACATCAAGCAATGAAGGGTGATTTGCCAACACCAACTGTCCTACCCGTCCCAAACGTTCAAAACCACTGTATTTAACTTCAAGCACTCCCGCCCAAATTAAATAGCGGATAAATAAATCCCAAGTTTTACTGACTATTTTGCGTGCTTTTAATTGATCCGATAAATCGTTTTGCCAATAATTTCTCACGTAAGGATACAGCAAAATTTTAATGGTAAGTGCTGCGATACCGAAAAAAACAAAACCAAATAAGGTACCGCAAAAACGTCGTATCCAATCTAATTTTTCTGCCATTGCCAAACTCCTCCGCCACTGGCGGCTGTTTGCCAAGATGAAATTCCCGAATAATAATTCTTAACCCACTCTAATGCATTATCTTGCGCTAAAAGTGCGGTCGGTTTTTCACTTAATTTTAAGTTATAACCTTCTCCGGCTTCCACCATCATTGCCAATGCATAAGCAAAAGGCGGAGATTTTAGCGGTTGAACATTATATTGTTGATTTAGCTCACTTTCAGCTATAACCACCAATACTTTTTTCCATCCTTCATTCAATAACAGATAAGCCTCAAGTAATGCGGTTTCCAAATTATCTTTTTGCGCCATTATAGCTGTTGTTTCACTTTTAACCTGACGCATTTCCGACCATTGTCCAACCAATGCGTTGTGCACTGAAAGGCTAAAAGATGTAGGCGAAACATCACCTTCTTGTAATAAAGTATGCCAAAGTCCAAAATTGCGACTTATTTCACTGTTTGAAGAGGCATAAACAACCGGCAAATCTGTTTCATTTTCAGTTATATTCCACGCAGCCTCAAAAAACAAACGGGCGGAATCGCTCAATCTACGGCGTTTTATGGCCGGCAAAAAAGCCAGTTTAGGGCTGAAACATTCCCACTCAGCACTTTTTTTCCGCCAATATTGTTCACCGGCTTTCCAATCCTGCTCAGAAATAACTTTATCGCAAACAATATTCCATTGGCTGATATTAATTGAAAAATGACAAATTTCGGTTTCCATTTTATGCTCTTGAATAGACAAAAATCGGGCTCATTTATACATAAAAAAATTTTTATATCAATAACTATTCTTGCTGAACAAATAATGCATCAATAAATTCATCAGCATTAAAAGGGCGTAAATCTTCAATCTTCTCACCCACGCCAATATAACGAATCGGCAAATTAAATTGATCGGCAATAGCAAATATTATCCCGCCTTTTGCCGTGCCGTCCAGTTTGGTTAAACTAATACCGGTTAAACCTACGGCTTCGTTAAACAATTTTGTTTGGCTTATCGCATTTTGTCCCGTACCCGCATCTAAAGTTAGCATAATTTCATGTGGCGCGTTTTCGTCATATTTTTTCATTACCCTCACGATTTTTTTCAACTCATCCATTAAGTTGTTTTTATTTTGTAAACGTCCTGCTGTATCGGCAATCAGAATATCAATATTACGTGCTGCCGCCGACTGCATGGCATCAAAAATAACCGAAGCGGAATCAGACCCCGTACTTTGCGCTATAACAGGAATATGATTGCGTTCCCCCCACACTTGCAACTGTTCTACCGCCGCAGCACGGAAAGTATCACCCGCAGCCAACATAACAGATTTACCCTGTGCTTGAAATTGACGCGCCAATTTACCTATCGTAGTGGTTTTTCCTACTCCATTAACACCAACCATCAAAATTACATAAGGCTTTTTAGTACCATCAATAACCAAAGGCTGTTCCACCGGTTTTAAAATATTCGACATTTCGATTTTCAGCTGTTGGTACAATAAATCTGCATCTTTCAATTGCTGCTTTGTGGCATGTTCAGTCAGATTGTTAATAATTTTAGCAGTAGTCGGCACGCCGATATCCGCTATCAACAATAGCTCTTCTAATTCCTCAAATAGCTCATCGTCAATTTTTTTACCCGAAAACAGATTGCGAAAACCGGCTCCAATGTTTTGCTTGGTTTTCAACAAACCTTTCACTAATCTACTAAAAAAGCCACCTTCATTCGGTTTTTCCTGAGTTTCTGATGAAATATTTTCTACATGAACCTTCTCTTGAAAAACAGGTTCAAAATCAACCGCACTTTTTTCTTGCTGCGTATCTTCCTGCTCATTTTGCACTACTTTCGGTACAAATTGATCTGATTGCACGGGTTCAAGTGCCGTTGAATTTTCTTCTAAAATCAACGATTGTTCCGATTGAGCAAAATTTTCTATAATTTCAGAAACTTCTTCACTGACATTTTCACTGATTTGTTCGTATTTTTGCTCGATTTTGTCGCTTATTTCTTCAATTTCATGCTCTATCTGTTCAGCAAAATGTTCTGTTTTGTCTGCTATTTGATCAGTAAAATCTTCGATTTTATCTTTAATTTTCTCATTTTGTTGATCTGCTATATTTTCAGTAACTTGTTCTTTCTTTTTGTTCAGTCCTAACCACGACCAAAATCCGCCTTTTTTATTTTCCTGCGCCATAAATTACTCTCGTTTGCGACTAAATTTGTTAAAATATTCCTATTATGTATAGTTTATCATTAATTCATAAATCCTCTATGAAAAAAAACATAAATCAACGCGGAGCTGCGCCGCATAAAACAACTCCGTCGACAAAAGGTGAAGTAAGAATTATCGCGGGACTTTGGCGAGGACGTAAATTACAGGTGTTAAATTCCCAAGGATTGCGTCCAACGGGAGACAGAGTGAAAGAAACTTTATTTAATTGGCTAATGCCTTACATTACTGATGCCCGTTGTTTAGATTGTTTTGCCGGCAGCGGTTCACTCGGTTTAGAAGCTTTATCCCGCCAGGCAAAACAAGTAATTTTTTTAGAATTAGATAAAAAAGTTTCAGAGAAGTTGATTAAAAATTTACAGGAATTAAAGTGCAATCAAGCAAAAGTAATAAATCAAAATAGTTTGGATTTTTTAAAACAGTCAAAAAACTCACCGCACTTTATAGGGTTTGATATTGTCTTTATTGATCCACCGTTTCATTTAAATTTGGCAGAACAAACCCTCTTATTGCTGGAACAAAACGATTGGCTTAATCCAAATGCATTAATTTACGTGGAAACAGAAAAAAATAAGTCTTTAGTAATACCAGACAACTGGTTGTTATTAAAAGAAAAAACTACAGGTATGGTAAGTTATCGGCTATATCAAAAACCTTAAATTTTACCAACAGCGTTTATATTTACCATTCTGATTAACCACTAAATCCTGTAACTCCAGTTCTAATAACTGAATTAGAACTGTTTCCACTGCTGTCTGGCTAAGATTAGCCAGATCATCAACACTAATAGGTTCATGCCCGATATGTGCAAACAATTCGGGGTAAATAGGTTCGACCGTTACGCTTTTCAATGGATTTTTCGGTTTTGTTTCGGTTATTTGTGATTGTAAAAGTTTCTTACTCTCCGATAACAAACTTTGAGGCTGAACAATAAATTGAGGCGATAAGTTATCAACAATATCGGCCACATTTTCTACCAATATAGCACCTTGTTTGATCAATTTATGACAGCCTTGACTGAATTGATTTTGAATACTACCGGGCAAAGCAAAAATGTCCCTATTTTGTTCTAAAGCATAACGTGCAGTAATCAATGAACCGCTTTTATCTGTTGCTTCAATTACTAAAGTGGCAAGTGATAATCCACTAATAATTCTGTTACGACGTGGAAAATTTTGTGCTACCGGAGCCTGATTAGGTAAAAATTCCGATACTAGCACACCATTTTTTTGTAAAATTTGTTCACTTAAACACCGATGCTGGCTGGGATAGATATGATTTAATCCGCTACCCAGCACTGCTATGGTCTGCCCTTGAATATTCACTACTGCCTGATGACAAAAACCATCGATACCCAATGCCAAACCGCTAGTAATAACAAAACCAATCGCTGATAATTCAGAAGCAAAAAATTTAGCCCAGTATTCGCCGTAATCTGAACAATAACGACTACCAACCATTGCAATCTGACGTTGTGACAGTACATCAGGATTGCCTTTGATAAATAGAATAGGCGGAGCAGAATCAATTTGTTTTAATAAATAGGGATAATCAGGATGAAAGCAGTGAATTATTTGATTTTCAGGCTGCATACCCCATTCCAAAGCAGGATCAATAAAACGCCGATCAGGTTTAAACCAACGTTGAATTTGTTGGTTATTCCAGCCTATTTGAGATAATTTGGTTTGATCATAACTA
>CAJPST010000029.1 GCA_905373425.1 uncultured Mesocricetibacter sp. | reverse complement strand
ACAGGGCAATTCGCCGAATACCTGTATTCTGCAAGTAGAAAAATTCACCGGACAAGCCCCGGAAGTCACCGTGTTTAAACAACCGAAGACTGCACAAAGCTAATTTGGTATCTGCAGACTGAAAACTAAAATTTGTCACCGCCTTTCCAATGGAATAAAGTGCGGTGACTTTTTTTGCCGTTTTGAAATATCCCGAAAATCCCCTGCACTTTTCATCACATTGCAGTCAAATCTAGCATTTTGATAGGAAAAGCTTCATACAGCAGCATCATTAGCTCAAAAGTGCGGTCAGTTTTTGATGAGTTTTATGAATTTTTTAATTGCTCCAATAAACTCTCTTCATGCTTCGGCATTTGCAAATAAAACCCGTTTGTTTGGATTTGTCTCAACACTTCTGACTTATCGGCCTGAGCCAAAGGCTTAGCTCCCGCCAAGTTGAATAACATCACAAAAATTGGTGTTCCGAAAGCCTGGCGTAACCCTTCCGGCACATCATCAAAATAATTTCGTTTCGCCACATAAAGATACATTCCGTCTCTTTTTTTGCTTTTATAAATTGCACATAACATTAAATGCCTCCTAAAATTCAAGAAAATAGAATAACGCTGAAAATAAAAAATCCCAACCGTTTTTTAAAAGTGCGGTTGGGATTTCGATTAAAATATAAAACTATGCGTTATTTAGTCACTGCTTCTTTTATTTCAGCAGCTTTTTCCGACACAGCATCAGCCGCTTTGCCGGCTTTCTCTGCTGCCGCATCTTTGATTTCAGCGGCTTTCCCTCCTGCTGCATGCATTTTCTCCTTCGCTGCATCTTTCATCTCTGCAGCTTTTTCCATTGCAGAATCTTTCATTTCAGCGGCTTTCTCTCTTGCTGCATGCACTTTCTCCTTCGCTGCGTCTTTCATCTCTGCAGCCTTTTCCATTGCAGAATCTTTTAATTCAGCAGCTTTCTCACCTGCTGCATGCATTTTCTCCTTCGCTGCGTCTTTCATCTCCGCAGCTTTTTCCATTGCAGAATCTTTTAATTCAGCGGCTTTCTCTCCTGCTGCATTCATTTTATCTGCTACTACATCTTTCGCATCTTTTGCAGCATCAACCACCTTGTCTTTCACTTCGGTAGCTTTCTCTCCCGCTGCACTCATTTTATCTGCTACTGCATCTTTCGCATCTTTTGCAGCATCAACCACGGCATCTTTCGCTTCAGCTGCCTTCTCTCCTATAGCATTCATTTTATCTGCCGCTGCATTTTTCACGTCTTTTGCAGCATCAACCACTGCTTCTTTTGCTTCGGCCGCACTCGTTTTAGCATTTTCAACTGCCGGGGAAGGTTTCTTTTCCTTATCGTTACACGCACAAACTGTTAAAGTTGCGCCCAATACCAATGCTCCTAATAACGATTTTTTCATAATCACTAACTCCTTGAATAAAAAATTTAACACGCAAGGAACATCTCCTTACGAAGTTGATTACATTCAAATCAATGTAACTTTCTAATCAGACTATACTAACTGAAAAATTTGTCAACAAAGTTTTAACATAGTTCAACCAAGCATTATTTATCTTCCCTAAAACCATCGTACAAATACCTTCAAGGTTGACCGCTCTTTTTCTTTTACCCAAAACAAAAATCCCCTGCCAAGGCAGAGGATTTCATCGCTATTTAAGTTATTCGTCAATCGTACGTAATAACTCGTTAATTCCGACTTTACCCAAGGTTTTAGCATCTACTTTTTTCACGATAACCGCGCAATATAAGCTGTATTTACCGCATTTAGACGGCAAACTGCCGGAAACCACAACAGAACCTGCCGGCACACGTCCGTAGAATACCTCATCGGTTTCACGATCATAGATTTTGGTAGATTGCCCGATAAACACGCCCATGGAAATCACACAGCCGTCTTCCACAATTACGCCTTCCACCACTTCAGAACGCGCACCGATAAAACAGTTATCGCCAATAATGGTTGGGTTCGCCTGCAACGGCTCTAACACGCCACCAATTCCCACACCACCGGAAAGGTGCACATTTTTACCGATTTGTGCACAAGAACCTACTGTTGCCCAAGTATCTACCATCGTGCCTTCATCTACATAAGCACCGATATTCACATAAGATGGCATTAAGACAGTGTTTTTCGCAATATATGCACCTTTACGCACCGCAGCAGGAGGAACTACACGGAAACCTTCTTGCTGAAAACGGGCTTCATCATAATCGGCAAATTTCATCGGAACTTTATCGTAATAATTGGTTTCCGCCCCTTTCACTAATTGATTGTCGTTGATACGGAAAGAAAGCAACACTGCTTTTTTCAGCCATTGATGTGTCACCCAATCGCCATTAATTTTTTCTGCCACACGAAATTTGCCACAATCCAAACCTGCAATCACTTCTTCAATTGCCGCTTTAGTTTGTGCATCAACGGTTTTCGGAGTAATTTCCGCACGTTTTTCGAACGCTGCTTCAATAATCTGTTGTAAATCTGACATAGTTTGCTTCCTGTTAAAAATCAATAAAAACGGTTGTCAGTTTTACCATATTTCAACCAAAAGCTCACGCATTTTCTTTGTTTGAGGTGAATTTTGCATAGGATAAATTTTGTCCTTGCGTTTTTATGAAAATAGCTTTAACTATATGATAAGTTGCTACAATATTTTTCCATTTTTCTAACAACACTCGGAGATTTATAAGTAGGAAACAAAAAATTCACCTATTTTTATGACTTAGATCACAAAATTATCCGCTATTTTAACAATTTTTGCATTTCCCTATTGTTACAAGAATGTTGCAATTATACAATTATCCCGAGTAGTTAATAGGGTTTTAGAAACGTTCAAAGGAAATAACATGGCTACCCCACAAATTCTTATTGTTGAAGATGAAACGGTTACCCGAAATACGTTAAAAAGTATTTTTGAAGCGGAAGGATATGATGTATATCAAGCAGTGGACGGTACGCAGATGCATCGTATTCTGGCAGATCAACCAATTGATCTGGTTATTATGGATATTAATCTGCCGGGGAAAAATGGGCTTATGTTGGCGCGTGAGCTACGAGAAAATGCCAATACCGCATTAATGTTTCTGACCGGACGTGATAACGAAGTAGATAAAATTCTCGGTTTGGAAATCGGTGCGGATGACTACATCACTAAACCTTTCAATCCGCGTGAACTCGCCATTCGAGCCAGAAATTTATTACAACGCACTATGACCGAAAGCGTTAAAGCCGATACTAATGTTGAATATTATCGCTTTAACGGATGGACGTTAGACATCAACAAGCGTTCGTTAATTAATCCCGAAGGCGAAGAGTTCAAATTACCACGCAGCGAATTCCGTGCCATGTTACATTTTTGCGAAAATCCGGGGAAAATCCAAACCCGTGAAGATCTGCTAAAAAAAATGACCGGACGAGAGTTGAAACCACAGGATCGCACGGTAGATGTTACCATTCGTCGCATCCGCAAACATTTTGAAGATCACCCGGATTCTCCTGAGATCATCGCTACAATTCACGGCGAAGGTTATCGTTTCTGCGGAGAACTGGAATAATTTTCTTGTTTCTATCATAAAGTGCGGTCGATTTTTTGATTGTTTTTATAAAACACTGAAAAAATCGACCGCACTTTTTTCTTTTACTTAGGGAGAATTCCTAGATCGTCCCATATTTCGTCAATGCGTTTAACGACATCGGGATCTTTTTTGATCGGTATGCCCCATTCCCGTTGGGTTTCACCCTGCCATTTATTAGTGGCGTCGATGCCCATTTTAGAACCTAAACCGGCTACGGGAGAAGCAAAGTCAAGGTAATCTATCGGAGTATTTTCCACAACAGTGCAATCACGAGCCGGATCAGAACGGGTGGTAATTGCCCAGATGACGTCCTTCCAATCACGAGCATTGATGTCATCATCACATACAATCACAAATTTAGTGTACATAAACTGACGTAAAAACGACCACACGCCGAACATCACTCGTTTAGCATGCCCTGCGTATTGTTTTTTCATAGTGACCACCGCTAATCTATAAGAACAACCTTCGGGCGGCAAATAAAAATCGACGATCTCAGGGAATTGCTTTTGTAAAATTGGGATAAACACTTCGTTTAACGCTTCTCCCAACACGGTAGGTTCATCGGGCGGACGGCCTGTATAAGTGGAATGGTAAATCGGATTTTCCCGCATTGTGATATGAGTTACGGTGAACACAGGGAAGATTTCTTGTTCGTTGTAATATCCCGTATGGTCACCATAAGGCCCTTCTAAGGCTGTTTCATTCGGATCGATATACCCCTCCAGCACTATTTCTGCACTGGCCGGTACGTCTAGGTCATTACTGACGGATTTTACCACCTCGGTTTTATTACCACGCAATAACCCGGCAAAAGCGTATTCGGACAGCGTATCCGGCACAGGTGTTACCGCGGCTAAAATAGTAGCCGGATCTGTTCCTAATGCAACAGAAACGGGAAACGGTTCCTTTGGATGAGCTTCTTTCCATTCCTGAAAATCCAACGCACCACCACGATGAGACAGCCAGCGCATAATGAGTTTGTTTTTGCCGATTAACTGTTGGCGATAAATACCCAAATTCTGCCGTTTTTTATACGGCCCCTTAGTTATCGTCAATCCCCAAGTGATCAGTGGTGCTACATCTTCTTTCCAACATTGCATAATCGGCAGACGGAATAAATCCACTTGTTCACCCGACAGTACAATTTGCTGACAATCGGCTTTATTCAGCCGTTTGATCAGCATATTGAGCACCTGTTTATATTGTGGCAACGTGGAAAGTAACTCTTTAAAACCTTTCGGTGGTTCGGGTTCTTTCAAAAACGCCAGTAGCTGCCCCATTTCGCGCAGGGCGGAAACATCCTCCCGCCCCATTCCTAAGGCGACCCGTTTTGCCGTACCAAACAGATTGCACAGCACAGGGATATCATAACCTTTCGGATTTTCAAACAGCAATGCGGGGCCGCCGGCGCGTAAAGTGCGGTCGGAAATTTCGGTAATTTCTAAATACGGATCGATTTCTTGTGTAATTCGTTTTAAATCACCACGGCTTTCAAGCAGTTCCAGAAAATCACGTAAGTTTTTATATGCCATTGGTTATTTTGCCTCCGCTTTATTCAGCAACCATTCACATGGGGTGAAGCGTTCGCCGTAAAGGCGGACATGTTCGTTCAGCTCCGCCACGATGTTTTGCGCACCGACTTTTTCAATATAAGCATAAATACCTCCACGAAAATCCGGGAAAAATGCCCCTAATACAGAAGCAACATTACCTTCATCAGTGCTCTGAATCACGCCTTCCTGCAAGCAATAACAAGCTTCATTAATCATCATCAAAATACAACGACGTACAATCTGTTCGCTTTCCAGTTCGTTAGCTGTCACAATTTCTAATGTGTGGTAAATACTGCCATCCTCTTCCTTACGCTCGCCGGTGTGCAGATTATATAAATAAAACCCGCGATTATTTTTTGCACCCTTACGCTCATTCTCAATCAAATATTGTATGCGCGGCGACGGCGTGAAACGTTCACCTAACCGTTCGATCAAATTTGGTAGAGAAGCAACTAACACGTCAAGCCCCATATCATCAATCATTGCTAACGGACCGATTTTAAAGCCGAATTCCTGTAAAGAACGATCGACAAATTCGATAGCTTCGCCGTCAATTACACATTGTATCGCCTCGAGTAAATATGGTGTCAGAATACGGTTAACAAAAAATCCCGGTTTATCCGCCACTAAAAGCGGAATTTTCCCCTGCTGAATAGCAAAGTGGATCGCTGTCGCAATAGTATGTTCCGAACTGGTAGCGTGCGGAATAATTTCCAGCATTTTGCGTTCCGCTACCGGGCTGAAATAATGGAAACCGATCACATTTTCCGGACGTGGCGCATCGCGTGCAATTTCTGCAATAGAAAGAGTAGATGTATTGGTTGCATAAACGATGTTTTCACCAAAATAATCAAAGGCTTCACGAATCATCTGTCGTTTTAACGCTACATCTTCATACACCGCTTCAATCACAAAATCCGCATTGGGTTTACCAATAAAACGCTCCCCACCGGAAATTAACTGCATGGTTTGGCGCATTCTGCCACTACTTAAATTGCCTTGTTCCACTTCACGTTGCAATAACGTAGCGGTACGCTGTAATGCTTTCTGAATCTCATTTAGATGAATATCTTTAATCCGTACCGGCAAATGAGCGTGATACGCGGTGACATAAGCGATTCCGGCTCCCAAAAAACCGCTACCAAGAATAGCAACGTTTTCAATATCGTGTAGGCATTCTTCGCCATAACCACGAGCTTTATATTGCAGCTTCATTGCACGCGCAGTTCGTTCCAAATGACGCAACACTTGCGATTGAGCAGTAAAAAACAAACTGCACAGCCCAGCCCGCTCCGCCGCCAGCCCCAATTTTGGATCAGTCTGTTTCAGCACGTTCATCAAGGTCTCACCGGCCGGATAATTATCAAAAGCTCGCAGTGAAATGCTGCCCTGCACTTTTTCAAGTGCCTGATTACGCGTAAATTCGGTAACTTCCAAAAAGTTTTTGGCTTTTTTCCATAATTGCGCTGTTTTTGATTGGGTTTCTTTTACGCCTTTTTTCTCCAAAATGTAAGAAAGTGCGGTCGATTTTAAGCCCGTTTTGGAAGCCAGCTGATCGACTAAGCCAAGTTCCAACGCTTTCTTAACATTAATTTTGTCGCCCGTCAGCAATAATGGAGCGGCATCTTTCAACCCGATTAAACGAGGCAAGCGTTGCGTTCCGCCACAAAACGGCAATAAACCCGACCGCACTTGCGGCATCGCAAATAGTGTATGGCTATCGTCCGTGGCAATGCGAATCCGACAGGCCAATGCCAATTCCAAACCAACACCATAACAATCGCCATGAATTGCCGCCACAGTAGGCACCTTGAGCCGCTCAATTTCACTCATTACCAATTGTGCCTCTTCAGCAAATTTTTCTAACTGTTCCGTCGATTTTCCTTCCAACTCTGCTAAATTAAAGCCACGAATAAAATTATTCTGCTTGGCGGAAATAAAAATTAAACCTTGTAATTTCTGATAAATCACTGCCTCAAGTACTGCACGAAGATGCCCGATAAAATCCTCATGCAATAAATTAAAATGGCTGTCTGACGTATTAATTGTGACAATAGCCACATTTTCTTGCACAGCAAACAAAAAAGGAGATTGCGAATTATCGGTTTGTAATTGTTCCATGTTTTACTCCTTATTCCCGTTCCAATATCATCGCTGCTCCCAAGCCGCCTAAGCCACTTGTAGCCACTAAGGCGAGAGATTTATCACGGCGTTTCAACTCGAACAACGCTTGAATTAAAATCCGCAACCCCGTAACCGCACGCGGATTGCCATACGCCAGTGAACCGCCTAGTACATTTAATTTTTCCCTCTGTACCTCGCCAATCGCCGATGTACGGTTTAACTGTGTACGTGCAAATTCATCATCTTCAAATAAACGTAAATTCGCCAAGGTTTGCGCAGCGGAGGATTCATGCATATCAATTAAATCAATATCCTGTAGCTGCAGACCGGCACGCTGTAAAGCCAGAGAAGAGGCAAAAGTAGTACCGCTTAACATATTTTCCCATACTTCATTACCCGTCATGGCATAACTACGGATAAAACCGAGCGGTTGCAAACCTTGCGCGTCGGCAATATCTTCCCGCATTAACATCACCGCGGCAGCTCCATCGCAGGCGTTGGCGATATTCCATTGTGTCACCGTACCATACTTTTTATCTGCCAACGGTTTAAAGTTTTCATAATAGGAAGGTTTAATACTTTGGGCGATGAAGTTATCCGCCACTACCACATTTTCATAAGGGTGCGGAAAAGAAATCATAACTTCATTTTTAAGTAGGCTGTTTTGCCATGCCATATTGGCTTTTTGATGGGAATCCGCAGTAAACTCATCTTGTTCCTTACGGCTAATTTTAAAATTACGCGCCATTTGTTCCGACACGTCAGCCACCGAATATTGCGTAATATAATCGCGTAAATTTACTCCATGCGGTTTCAAATCTCGCCATGAAAGTTGCTTCAATAATTCTAACTTACGCTCCCAGCTGTTGGCTTTTAATACATCTTTAAATAGCTGCAACATTCGTGGATTCAGACTAATAGAAGAATTAGAAATAGAATCCGCTCCGCCTGCAATTCCCGATAAAATCGAGCCACTGACAATACTGCTCGCCACATTTGCCACCACCTGCAATCCTGTTACACAAGAGCTACTAACGGTATAAGCCTGAACGTGCGATAACCCTAAAGTTACCGCAATTTCACGCGCAACATTTGGAACATCCGGGTTTTGAATGACCTGTCCGAAAATTAATTGCTGAATCAAATCACGTTCTACCGGAAAGCGATTTAACAATTCATTAGTTACCATTGTACCGAGATCCGCAGCGAACACCTGTTTAAATCCCGTATCTTTTTTATTAAACGGCGTGCGCAATCCTGCCACCACGGCAATCCGCTTCCCCTGTGCGGTTATCAGTTTCTGTTCGGTAAACATTCTAATTTCCTGTCTGTTTTCAATTTCGCTATTTTTAGCGCTAACGTCTTTTATTGCAAGTAATAATCAGATTTTTTTACAAAAAATACCATTCTTCTTTTAGGTGAAATTGTACTTTTACAGGGGATTGGGTAGAATTGCAGATAATTAAAAATGAATTGATTAATAAAGATTATGACAAAGAAAAAAGTTAAACCTGGTTCCAACACCATCGCGTTAAATAAACGCGCCCGTCACGACTATTTTATTGAAGAAGAAATTGAAGCCGGACTTTCCCTACAAGGTTGGGAAGTCAAATCTATGCGTGCGGGCAAAGCTAATATCAGTGACAGTTATATTATTTTCCAACGTGGTGAAGCCTTTTTATTTGGCGCAACCATTCAGCCTCTCAGCGTAGCTTCCACTCATGTTGTGTGTGATCCGACACGAACACGTAAGCTTCTGCTGAATCAAAAAGAACTTGCTACTCTATTCGGTAAAGCCAATCGCGATGGTTACACGATCATTGCTTTATCGCTCTATTGGAAACAAGCTTGGGCAAAAGTGAAAATCGGTTTAGCTAAAGGTAAAAAACAACACGACAAACGTGATGATATTAAAGAACGTGAGTGGAAACTGCAAAAAGATCGGATTATGAAAAACGCTAACCGAGGCTAATAGCAAGCAAAGTGCGGTCGTTTTTTCTGTCGTTTTATTCACTTCAAAAACGCATTAAAAACCCACCGCACTTTATATTTAGTACACGCCTAGACTTCATTCGATATTTTAGATAGACTTGTAAAAATTTTGTAACAGATGGAGATTTTTATGTCGAATAACTCGACTCAGGATCCTTGGGGCAAACCGGGACAAAGCGGACAATCGTCCGATAACAAGCCGAGCGGCAATGAACCTAATTCAAACCGTGGCTCCAATCACGAACAATCCCCGCCTGATTTAGAAGAAATGTTTAATAACTTGCTGAAAAAATTAGGTGGTTCGGGGAATAACGGAGGTAATCGGTACTCCAATTCTTCTTTTAATCTCGGCAAGTTCTTACCGATTGCTGCTGTTATCGGCGGCATACTCGTGTGGGGAGCAAGTGGTTTTTATACCATTAAAGAAGCAGAACGCGGTGTAGTGACCCGTTTGGGTGCTTTATTGAAGGACAATATTCAACAGCCCGGTTTAAAATGGAAACCAACCTTTATCGACAACGTAACTCTTGTTAATGTTGAACAAATTCGTGAACTGAAAACCCAAGGCGCCATGCTGACTCAAGACGAAAACATGGTAAAAGTGGAAATGACCGTGCAATATCGCGTTAAAGATCCCGCTAAATTCTTGTTCAGCGTAATCAATGCCGACGACAGCCTCGGACAAGCCACCGACAGCGCACTGCGTTATGTGATCGGCCATATGTCAATGGATGATATTCTGACTACCGGACGTGCGGTCGTGCGTGAAAACACCTGGAAATCACTAAATGCAATCATTGAACCTTATGATATGGGGTTAGAAGTGATCGACGTAAACTTCCAATCTGCCCGTCCGCCGGAAGAAGTAAAAGACGCATTTGATGATGCAATTAAAGCGCAAGAAGATGAGCAACGCTACATTCGCGAAGCGGAAGCCTATGCTCGCGGACAAGAACCTATTGCGCGCGGTAATGCACAACGCATCATCGAAGAAGCTACCGCTTACAAAGATCAAGTCGTACTTGAAGCAAAAGGGGAAGTAGAACGCTTCCAGCGCCTATTACCGGAGTATAAAACCTCCCCTGAATTATTACGTGAGCGTTTATATATTCAATCAATGGAAAAAGTAATGGCGAATACGCCGAAAGTGATGATGGACGGCAATGGAAACAATTTAGCCGTGTTGCCGTTGGAGCAATTATTGCGTGGCAAAACTGTGCCTAAGAGCGAGGCTCCTCAACCACAGGTACAAAGTGCGGTCAATCCCAAGCCTGTTTTGAACGAAAATAATCATGTTTCCGCAGCGCCACAACAAACCGAACGCAAAGGGAGATTACAATAATGAATAAGTTTTTTACTTCCGCTGTCGCGTTAATTGCCGTTGTATTATATTCCAGTATCGTGGTGGTAAAGGAAGGTTCGCGCGGTATTATGCTACGCTTTGAAAAAGCAATGCGCGATTCGGACAACAAAGTTGTTATTTACACCCCCGGGCTGCATTTCAAAGTGCCTTTTATCGACAATTTAAAGGTATTAAACGCGCGAATCATCACCCTTGACGGTCAAGCGGATCGTTTCGTTACTGTAGAGAAAAAAGACTTACTGGTCGATTCCTACGTTAAATGGCGCATTAGTGATTTCAGCCGTTTTTATACGGCGACCAATAACGGGGATTACGCTCAAGCCTCTAATTTATTACGCCGTAAAGTCAACGACCGTTTGCGCTCTGAAATCGGTTCTCGCACAATTAAAGACATCGTTTCGGGTACTCGCGGCGAATTAATGGCCGGAGCAAAAAAAGCGCTTAATACCGGGCCGGATGGCGCGGCGGAGCTTGGAATCGAAGTGATTGACGTACGTATTAAACAAATCAATCTGCCTAATGAAGTATCTACTTCGATTTATCAACGTATGCGGGCCGAACGTGATGCCGTGGCGCGCGAACACCGCTCTCAAGGCAAAGAAAAAGCGACGTTTATTCAAGCGGATGTAGATCGTAAAGTTACGGTAATCCTCGCCAATGCCAATAAAACAGCACAGGAATTACGTGGTACCGGAGATGCAATGGCGGCGAAAATTTATTCCGATGCATTTGCACAAGAACCGGAATTCTTTAGTTTTATCCGCAGCCTGAAAGCCTATGAAAATAGCTTTGCTTCAGGTGAGAATATGATGATTCTCAAACCGGATAGCGAATTCTTCCGCTTTATGCAGGCTCCTAAATAACTTTACAAAAATCACTAAAAATATTAACCGCACTTTGTAAGGCAATCATTAAAAGTTCGGTTATTTTTTTACGTTTTTTGAAATTTCACTTGCATATCCGTTAAAATGAATATAAATTCATTATTGATGAATTTATATTCAACAAAGAGAGGGGAATTATGCGCAGCACAGAATTAGTCCAATGGTTTAGACAATCCACCCCTTATGTCAATATGCATCGCGGCAAAACTTTTGTGATTATGCTCGACGGCGATGCTATTGCCGGAGCAAATTTTATCAACATAATCAGTGATATAAGCCTATTGCATAGTCTCGGCATTAAATTAATTATCGTATTCGGCGCACGAGTACAAATTAATACATTATTGGCACAACACGGAATTGAGCCAATCTATCATAAAAATATCCGTGTGACTGATCCTCGCACGCTAGAATTAGTTAAACAAGCAGTAGGCAAGCTAAATTATGATATTACCGCCCGCCTCACCCTACGCTTGCCCCACTCCCCTATTTTAAATGTCGTTAGCAGTAATTTTATTCTAGCCCAACCTATCGGCGTAGATGATGGCGTAGATTATATGTTAAGCGGAAAAATCCGTCGTATTGAAGTAGAAAATATTAAACAGCAATTGGAAAGAGATGCAATCGTGCTGATAAGCCCGATCGCGCCTTCTGTCACAGGAGAGACATTTAACCTACCCTTTGAAGAAATCGCGACACAGGTTGCAATAAAACTCAAGGCGGAAAAACTGATCGGCTTTTGTGATACACAAGGAATTTTGGATAATGACAGACAAACGCTCAGTGATTTGGCACCACAACAAGCGATAATCCACTTAGAAAAACTAATTGAAGATAATCAATATCACAGCTCGCAGGCAAGATTCTTACAAGCTGCTATTGAAGTCTGCCGTAGTGGCGTAAAGCGTTCTCACCTGATCAGCTACGAAGAAGACGGCTCCCTTTTACAGGAACTATTCACCCGTGACGGTGTGGGCACTCAACTATCAATGGAAAATGCGGAAGATGTCCGCATTGCCACCATACAAGACATCCCCGGATTATTGGAACTGATCCGCCCGCTCGAACAGCAAGGCATTTTAGTCAAACGTTCGCGTGAACAGCTGGAAATGGATATCGCTAACTATACCATTATCGACCGCGACGGCGTCATTATCGCCTGCGCCGCACTAAATGTTTATGCGCAGGAAAAAATGGCTGAAATGGCATGCGTTGCCGTTCATCCTGACTATCGTAATTCTTCACGCGGCGATATTCTGCTGGAAGAAATCCAAAAACGCGCCAAACAACAAAACATAGAAAAACTTTTCGTTCTCACCACGCGCACCGTACATTGGTTTCAAGAACGCGGCTTTCACCTTGCTGATGTCACTAACCTACCGCAAGACAAACGGCAACATTATAACTACGCGCGTAGATCAAAAATTTTAGTGAAATCGCTGAAAGAAGAATAAAAATGATAAAAAAATCGACCGCTCTTTATTGCTGCCCTAATCGCTCTAAATTCCTTTTGGCTTCTTCATAATTTAACGCGGCAGCGCGTTTATACCATTTTATTGCCTCATTTCTATCTGTGGCTACACCCTGACCGTGTTCGTACATATAACCGATATTATTTATTGCATGAGGCATATTTTGCGCTGCTGCTTTCTGATACCATTCCATTGCCTGCTTAAAATCTCTAGGCCTACCCCGACCGGAATGGTGTAACCACCCCATTAAATATTGTGCTTGCTCATCTTGTTGTTCAATACCTTGTTCAATATAAGCTAAGGCTTTTCTATAATCCCTGCCGACAACATATCCGCCCACCTCTCCTGTAAGGTAAATATGTCCCAAATACCCTTGGGCGGCTGCTTCTCCTGCCTCTGCCGCTTTGCGATATAATTCAAGCCCTTTTGCAACATCTTTCTTAACCCCATCGCCGGTTACATATGCTGCTGCTAAATTCAACATCGCACTACTGCTACCTTTCTCGACTGCATTTGAATACAATTCTATCGCTTTAGCTTTACCTTCCTGTCCCTCCACTCCTTTTGCGAGCAACCAAGCAACTGCACTTTCCCCTTCTACTGCGCCTTTGTCCGCCGCTTGTTTACAGAAAGGCATTGCGTTGGCATAACTTTCTTGTTTTATGTAACTCCAGCATACACCATACACAGCATCCGAAGAATCGGGCTCTAATTCCAGCATTTTTTGATACCACTCTCTTGCTTTATCAAAACTCTGCTCTACACCTCTCCCCTCAGCGTATAAATAAGCGATCTTATACATAGCGGCAGTATTTCCTTGCTTTGCCGCTTTTTGATATAAGTTAAATGCCGTCTTAGGATCAGCAGCCACGCCTACCCCTTCATCATATCGATATCCCAACGCGGTTTGCGCTTTTGGATCATTCATCCGTGCATATTTGGTCAATTCGGCAAGAGACATTCGATAATAATTTTTCTGAGTGAACATAATCCATAATGAAAAAATAATTACAGAGATCGTAATTATTCGAATCATTAGGCTAATTTTATTTGTTTTACCTTGTTGTACAATCACCGCTTACTCCTTAGGTACATATTCAATAAACAAAAAATTGATTCACTCGAAATTTTAATAAGCTTTATAAAAATTCAGATAAAAATCAGTTGGAATTATAGTATATAAACACAATCACACTATTACAAACGCAATGTTTCTTTAAAAACTTATGCAGATTCCTCCAAACCAAAAAACACTCTAAAATATAACCGCACTTTCCACATCAGAATACGAAATAAAATAAGCACGCTGAAAGCTATAAGCATTATGCCAATCCGTTTCACAAACAAGTTGCTATGTTAACAGTACCGATAAAATACGTTCGAAATATGCTACCACTATTTTAATCAAGCAACATCAAATAGCGCCTTAAATATATATAAAGTTTGTAAGCTCAGGTTTTTAGTGTTTTTATCACTGCGTAGATAACACTTAAAATTCTGAGAAAAACAAGTTTATGGGATTTTTATTATACGAACCGCCTTATTGATATTTATAAATGAGCTAGCGAAAGGTAGAATAGCACCTTAACTTAATACCCAATTCTCCAAAGGAGCTTTTAATGGCAGCTGCAATTCAACAACGCGCCGAACTTCAACGCCGTATTTGGCAAATCGCTAATGATGTCCGCGGTTCTGTCGATGGTTGGGATTTTAAACAATACGTTTTGGGCTCACTTTTCTATCGCTTTATTAGCGAAAACTTTGCTAATTATATTGAAGGTGGTGATAAAAGTGTGAACTATGCCGGTTTATCTGATGACATCATCACGCCAGAAATTAAAGCAGATGCGGTAAAAACCAAGGGTTATTTTATTTACCCAAGCCAATTATTTAAAAATGTCGTAGCGAATGCCAACACCAATCCAAATCTTAATACCGAATTAAAACAAATCTTTAATGACATCGAAAACTCCGCCATAGGCTACCCTTCCGAACAGGATATCAAAGGCTTATTTGCTGATTTTGATACCACCAGCAACCGTCTGGGCAATACCGTTGCCGATAAAAACAGCCGTCTAGCTGCTGTATTAAAAGGCGTTGCTGAGTTAGATTTTGGTGACTTTGAAGATAATCATATTGATTTATTCGGTGATGCTTACGAATTTTTAATTTCCAACTATGCTGCTAATGCCGGTAAATCGGGTGGCGAGTTCTTTACGCCACAATGCGTATCCAAGCTAATTGCTCGACTGGCTTTATATGGACAAGAGAAGGTCAATAAAATTTACGACCCTGCTGCCGGTTCCGGTTCGTTATTGTTACAAGCGAAAAAACAATTTGATGAACACATCATTGAAGAAGGGTTCTTCGGGCAGGAAATCAATCACACCACTTATAACCTTGCTCGTATGAATATGTTTTTGCATAACATCAACTACGACAAGTTTGATATTGCCCTTGGCAACACCTTAATGAATCCTCAATTTGGTGAAGATAAACCCTTCGATGCTATCGTTTCTAATCCGCCTTACTCCGTGAAATGGATTGGCTCAGACGATCCAACGCTAATTAACGATGAGCGCTTTGCCCCTGCTGGCGTGCTTGCACCAAAATCCAAAGCGGACTTTGCCTTTATTTTACATGCGTTAAGTTATCT
>CAJPST010000028.1 GCA_905373425.1 uncultured Mesocricetibacter sp. | reverse complement strand
TAAAAACAATATGTGTTATATTGAAAACTGCGGATTTCCTCATGAAGGGGAGTTCCGGTTGTCATCTATTAAATTTTGGGAGGAAGGTAAGACGGTATATGTTTTCGAAAGCTGTATTAATGACGAAAAAGATTGCTTCTATAATATAACAAATGAATCTATCTATGCTTTAAAAGAAGAAGAAATGAATAATTTAGAGAATGCCGTTAAAATTTTTTGGGGCTGTTTATTGTTCTTTGCCTTATACGAATGGTTGCATATTAAATATATAATAAAATTTGTGATTATAAGTGAATGGAAATGGAGAAAAATAATGAGAGGTAAAAAATGAGTCAAAAAATTATAATTATTTTGTAACTATGAGGGATGGCATCTTGTTCGGGCCGAGGAAAGAGGCAATTTGATGTTGGCGCAAGGCGTGTTCTAATTTTCACGCGAAAAACGGCTGAAAAAATAACCGCACTTTTGGTTTAGGCTGAAAGTGCGGTTTGTTTTTAGGGTGTCTTATTTTGTTAATTCTGTTTTTGCAGTTTCGTCCAGTTGTAATAACCGTATAACGAGTTAAGCAGATAAGCGGAGTACATTAAATACATTGCCGGGGTTTCAGCCCATAGGGCGATTGATAAGCAGTTTAATGCAATCCACAGCAGCCATTGTTCGCGATAGCGCAAGATCATTAGGCTTTGTGCGGCAACAACGATAATCGTGGTTAAGCCGTCTAGGGTTGTTGAACTGCTGCCGTAGTAATTTAATGCTTGAATAAAGAGTAATGTTCCGATAGTGACAAATGCCGCTAAAAATGCCCAACCTTGAGGCGTGAGAGATTTTGCCACCACGGCATCGCTACCTTGTTGATCTTTTTGTAAATTTTGTTTCCATAAGAAGTAGCCGATAAATTGAGCGGGAATATACACATAAAGGGTGGTATTCATTTCACCTAAAAAATTAGCTTTCAGTGTGACATAAAAATAAGTGTAAGCGAAAATCAAGCCGAAGAAATAGTTGCTGACTTTCCCTTTACTAACGAAAACTACGCATAAAATTCCTGCTATACCGGAAATCATGGCAAGCAAGGTGTCGGGGGCTTGAATATAGGCCCAGATTTGTGCCGCAATAAAAATACATAACCAAACGACTTCAAACGGTTTCCAACCGCCGAAAAACTCTTCCTTGATTGCCTGCCAATTTATATTCATAGAATGTCCTCCAAAATGCAATGTTAGCCGATTGTTACACTGTGCTTTAATCAAGTCAAGCAAAAGCTACATTTTGTGTTTTAAAAGTAGATGTAGATCACATTTTTGTAAAAGATAGATACTGTAATATTCGGTTATCTTTTTATTCGGAATGGGGCTAAAATAGCTCTTCGAATTTTATTTAGGCTGGAAATTATGTCATTTGTAATCGGTCAACGCTGGATTAGTGAAAGTGAAAATGAGCTTGGGCTCGGTATTGTAACGGAAGTGGATTCGCGCCGTGTCGGTCTTTTCTTTCCGGCAGCACAGGAAAGGCGAATTTATGCATCAAAAGGAGCTCCTTTGGTGCGTATATTGTTTCAGGTGGGCGATATAATTCGGCATATTGACGGCCGACAAGGGAAAGTGCTCCAAGTTGAGATAAATAATGAAATTGCTTTTTATCTCGTTCAATTATCTGATCAAGAAGAAATTATAATTCCCGAAATGCAACTTGCGCATCATATTGCGTTCGGCAAACCGCAGGATCGGTTATTTAGTGCACAGATTGATCGTAGTGATCGATTCGCATTGCGTTATCGAGTGTTGCAACATCAACAGGAACAGTTTCAGTCGCCGGTGCGTGGTTTGCGTGGCATGAGAGCGGGATTGATTCCTCACCAGTTGCATATCGCCTCTGAAGTCGGGCGACGGATTCACCCGCGCGTGTTGCTTGCCGATGAGGTAGGACTCGGCAAAACTATTGAAGCAGGAATGATTTTGCAGCAACAACTTTTGTCAGGCAGAACGGAACGTGTGTTAATTATTGTGCCTGAAAATTTGCAACATCAATGGTTGGTGGAAATGTTGCGCCGATTTAATTTGCATTTTTCGCTGTTTGAGGAAGAACGAGCGATGGATTTCGATGCTACGGAAGAGACGGCGGAGCGAAATCCGTTTGAAAGCGAGGCGTTGATTATTTGTGCATTAGATTGGCTTATTGCACAACCTAAACGGGCAAAACAAGTGTCGGCGGCTGATTTTGATTTATTAATTGTCGATGAAGCCCACCATTTGCAGTGGTCTCCCCAACAACCTAGTGCGGAATATCTTTTCATTCAACAACTCAGTCGGCGTATTCCATCGGTATTATTATTGACAGCCACTCCGGAACAACTTGGTGCCGAGAGCCATTTCGCCCGTTTACATTTGCTAGATCCTAATCGGTTTTATGATTATCAGGCGTTTATTGATGAACAACGGAATTATTCAGCTGTGGCGGAAGCCGTGCAATATCTATTGGCAGATCAGCCGTTAACCGTTCCAGCGCAAGCGACATTAACCAAATTGTTGGGGGGTAATGAAGCGCAAGCATTAAATGAGAATAGTGAAAACAACGATGAGGTACAGCGCCATGCGATTAAGCAGGCATTAATCAAGGAGTTAATTGATCGCCACGGCACAAGCCGTGTGCTGTTTCGTAATACCCGTCGGGGAGTAAAAGGCTTTCCGCAGAGAATTTATCACCCGATTGGGCTAGTTGCCGAAACCGATAAGGATCCGCGCATTGATTGGCTAATCGATTTTTTAAAACAGAATCGGAACGAGAAGGTTTTTGTTATTTGTCGTGCTGCTGAAACTGTTTTGCGGCTAGAGAAAATTCTGCGTGAAAAAGAAGCTATCAGAACCGCTCTGTTTCATGAAGGAATGTCATTACAGGAACGGGATCGGGCGGCAGCATATTTTGCCGACATGCTGCAAGGTGCGCAGGTGATGCTGAGTTCCGCTATCGGTTCGGAGGGGCGAAACTTCCAGTTTTCCAACCTTTTGGTGCTGTTTGATTTGCCGGACAATCCCGATTTATTAGAACAATGTATCGGACGCTTGGATCGTATCGGTCAAGCGCGAGATGTACACATTTATGTGCCATATATTAACGGTTCGGCGCAACAACGATTGGCACAATGGTATCACGAAGGATTGAACGCTTTTGAGGAAACTTGTCCGATGGGGGCGCTACTGTTTGAAAAGTGCGGTCAAGATTTACAGCGTTTTTTATCCCAACCATCGGAAACCACAGATTTTTCAGCTTTTATTGCAGCAACGCTAAGTCAACGTATTGAACTAAAAGCAGTGCTTGAGCAAGGACGGGATCGTTTGCTGGAAATCAACTCCACTGGTGGAGTGGCGGCGCAGTGCTTGGCAGAGCATATCGCGGCACAGGACGGTACGGCGGATTTAAAAGATTTTGCCTTGAATTTATTTGATGTTATCGGTATGGAACAGGACGATTTGGATGACAAATCGCTGGTTATCCGCCCGACGGCAACAATGGCATTACCCGATTTTCCCGGCTTGAAAGAGGAAGGGGTCACCTTGACCTTTGAGCGTGAATTTGCTTTAGCTCGTGAAGAAATCGAATTTCTCACTTGGGATCACCCGATGATTCGTCACGGTATTGATTTGATTGTAGCGGGCGAACTCGGTAAAACGGCGGTTTCCCTATTGAACAATAAAAAACTGCCTACAGGCACATTATTATTAGAGCTGATTTATGTGGTCGAAACTCAAGCGCCGAAAGCCTTGCAACTCACTCGCTTTTTACCACCGACACCAATTCGCTTATTATTAGACGCTAAAGGCAATGATTTGGCGCCGCAGGTTTCTTTTGATAAATTGGAGAAACAGCTTGGCTCATTGGATAAAAACATGGCGTATAAAATCGTCAAGGCGGCACGAACGCAGATTGAGCATTTATTGGCGATGGCGGAGCAAACCATTGAAGAGCGTGCTCAATCGGTTATCGAGCAATCTAAGCAAGCGGCGAAACAAACCTTAACGGCAGAACTGAACCGTTTGGGCGCATTACAAGCGGTGAATAAAAATATTCGCCAAGATGAAATTGATACTCTGCAACATATCCTGACGCAATCACTCGTTTGCCTACAACAGGCAGGTTGGCGTTTGGACAGCTTGCGCCTAATAGTCAGCAATTAAACAGGCTTCATGAATAAGCGAAACAGCCCGATCAAAGTGCGGTCGTTTTTTTAAGAGTTTTTTATGGAATTTAATGATCTTCGTCTTTTCCTGCATTTGGTGGAAAGTAGAAATTTTAGCAAAACTGCGGTGCGGAATCATATGTCGCCGTCCACTTTGTCTCGCCAAATTCAGCGAATGGAAGAGGAACTGGGGCAAATGTTGTTTCTGCGTGATAATCGTCAGGTTTCGTTGACGGCGGCAGGAGAGAAGTTTCTACCGTTTGCCCGTCAGAATTGGGCACAATGGCAACAGCTTAAACAGCAGTTACAGGTGAACTTAGCTGAGCTGAGTGGAGAGTTGAAACTATTTTGCTCGGTAACGGCGGCATATAGCCACTTGCCGTCGGTACTGGAGAAATTCCGCACCCGTTATCCGCAGGTAGAAATTCAGCTTATAACCGGCGATCCTGCCTCCGCAGTGGAACAGGTACAAAGTCAGCAGGCGGATCTCGCATTAGCGGGGCGACCGTTAAATTTGCCAAACTCCCTTGAATTCCATTATATAGATGATATTACGCTATCTCTAATTGCTCCGCGTGTGGTTTGCACGGCGACGCAATTATTACAACAAAATCCGATTGATTGGCAAAAGGTGCCCTTTATTTTGCCGGTGGAAGGCCCGGCAAGACAGCGGATTGATCAATGGTTCCGACACAAAAAAATCAAACATCCGACGATTTATGCCACCGTTGCAGGACATGAAGGGATTGTGCCGATGGTTGCGTTAGGTTGCGGAGTAGCGTTATTGCCGGATGTGGTGATTAAAAACAGCCCGATGAATCCGCAAGTGTCGTCTATCAATTTAGATATGCCGATTGAGCCTTTTCAACTTGGTGTGTGCGTACAGCGCAAGAGCTTGGAGCTTCCTTTAGTTAAAGCGTTTTGGGATACCCTGTCAGGTTAAAGCAAAAGTGCGGTCAGTTTTCTTGCTATTTTTAAAATAGAAACAGCCAAAGATTTTTCATTCTTTGGCTGTCGTTTTATGCGCTTAAATTAAAGTTTCGCTGCCAGCATCGCTTCTAATTTCTCGATATCTGCCGCGAATTTACGGATGCCGTCGGCCAGTTTGTCCACTGCCATCGGATCAGCGTTATGCTCCCAGTAGAATTGCGCTTCGGTCATCGGTTCCGGGCGGGCTTTTACTTCGCCTTTGAAATCTAACTTGCGTGCAAGCGGCGCGGTGCTTTCTTGCAATTCTTTCAGTAGTCCCGGTGCAATAGTTAAGCGGTCGCAACCGGCTAATTCGGTAATTTCGCCGATATTGCGGAAACTTGCGCCCATCACCACGGTTTTATAGCCGTATTGTTTGTAGTAATTATAGATTTGAGTGACGGAAACAACGCCCGGATCTTCTGACGGAGAATATTCTTTTTTGTCGGTATTGGCTTTATACCAGTCTAAAATACGACCGACAAATGGGGAAATCAGGTATACACCGGCTTCCGCACAGGCACGTGCTTGCGCTTGAGAGAATAACAGGGTGAGGTTACAGTTAATGTTTTCTTTTTCCAAAATTTCCGCCGCACGGATACCCTGCCAAGTAGAAGCGATTTTAATCAGAATGCGATCATTGGCAATACCGGCTTCGTTGTATAGTTTGATGATTTTGCGTGCTTTTTCTACCGTGCCTTGTGTATCATAAGAAAGACGGGCATCCACTTCGGTAGAAATGCGTCCCGGTACGATTTTCAGAATTTCCAAACCGATATTCACGGCTAGTTTGTCTTCCGCATCAATTAATTGCTGTTTTTTACAATCGCTTTTGCTTTTTGCGTAAGCCACGGCTTCATCGATCAAAGAAGCGTATTGTGGTAATGCCGACGCACTTAAAATCAGAGACGGGTTAGTTGTTGCATCCTGTGGTTGATATTGTTTGATTGCATCAATGTCGCCTGTATCGGCAACTACTACGGTCATATTGCGTAATGCGTCGAGTTGTGTAGTCATAATAGTTTTCCTCATTTAGTGTTTAACGTTGATGTGTATCATAATATTTTTTCGCCCTTGATTGTGATATAAAAATCCGATTTATGCCACAACTTTTACGCTCAAAGTTTATTTTGTTGTAATTCGGTGTTGAAATTCGCCAAATGATTTACCAATGCTTGATAACGTCGATATTTCCGTCGGTATTTGTCATGAGTAGATAGATCAGGTCGTATGCTGATGATAGTCATAGGAATTTGTTGTTGCGCGGTTCTTGCGTCTTTAAATATGCCATCGCCCACCATTGCCATTAATGCAGCGCCTAAACAGCCGGTTTCTTCCACTTGTGGCACTTCTACGGTTAAACCGCTTAAATCCGCTAACATTTGCAACCAGACGGCAGATTTTGCGGGGCCGCCTGTCACGCGAAGTGCGGTCGGATTTGGGAACCTTTTCAGCATTCGCTCTAGGTGTTGCATCAAGCTGAATATTACGCCTTCATAAATAGCCTGCAATAAATGATCGCGAGTATGCATTGATTGAATGCCGTAGAAACCCGCTTGCATTCCTAATCCTGCGTTAGAGCCGTATAAGAACGGGATAAAGAACACGCTGCTTTCTGCTTTCGGTAAGGCTGCAATGGCGTGGTTGATCATATCGTAGTTCAGATCTTTCCATTGTTTCACGAACCATTCCAGATTGGCGGCCGAAGTCGGGCTAGCCTCGTGTACCAAATATTGTCCCGGTTGCGCGTCGCAGCCGTAAACAAACGGAACGTTTTGGTTTTGATCAATATAATCGGTTACGCCACTGACCACCGACCAAGTACCCAACACGGCATTGAGCTTAGTTTCATCTTTTAATCCTGCACAAAGCGCAGTGGATACCACATCGAATAATCCACCGACGACCGGCGTTCCTTCAGCTAAGCCGGATAACTCGGCAGCTTGTTTGGTCACATAACCTGCCACACGGCTTGCCGGCAGAATCGGTGGCATTTTGTCCAAAATCTCCGATAACCCCAACAAATTCGCAAGGGTTTGATCATATTCCCCAGTGTTCATATTATATAAATTGGATTCGGAAATATTGGTTTCTTCGCAGTGTAGCTCGCCGGTTAAACAAAAGCGTAGGTAGTCGTGGGACATCAGCACTGAGCCGATTTGTTGATAACGTTCGGGTTCATTTTCTTTCACCCAGCGTAAAATGGAAACCGGATGCCCCGTCCATAATGTTTGACGGGTAAGCGGATATAATTTCGCCGGAATATCTTCAGCCTGCCATTGTTTGACGATGTTTAACGCACGTTGATCGGAAGATAAAATCGCTCTGCCAAGCGGTTGATTTTGTTTATCCAGCAGGAAAGCGCCTTTTCCTTGTGCCGAGATGCCGATGCCCTTAATATTCTTTGGATTAATTTGACTTTCGCGTAGCGTCTGGCGCACTACTTTGGCACAAACCTGCCACAGTTGTTGCATATCGCGTTCCGCATAGCCTGGTTGTTCACTGATTACTTCAACATTCTCGCGCATACAAGCCGACATATTTCCGTTCTGATCAAATAATGCCGCTTTAATAAATGTACCACCACAGTCTATGCCCAAATAGTAGTTCATGGCCGTTATCCTTTGATAAAAATATAAAGGGTATGATTTTAGAAAATGTTGAAAAATCATACCGCACTTCATGTTGCTGTGTCTATTGTATCCTATTTTGCCAATGGATTGATTGGTTTGATTAAAGCATTACGGTTTTTCAATAATGGCTTTTTGTAGCTTGGGAGAAAATGCATCGAATTTTGCTTTATTCATGACCACTCGATAACAGCGTAGGATGGAATTTGCGGTGTAGTTTTAAAACGATTAAAAATTACACCGCACTTTGGGGGTTATCGCCTTATTGTGCTAAGGCATCGATTTGTTTCACCAGTTCATCACCGTGTTTATCAACGAAAGCTTTACGCACATCAGCCTCAATGATGGCTTTGAACGGAGCTTGATCAACCTGCTCGGTAACTTCCACACCGGCTTTACGCAGTTTCTCTATGATTTCTTTTTCATTCTTCTCGTTCAACTCACGTTGGAATTGTCCCGCTTCTTTTGCCGAATCCAACAAGGTTTGTTGTAATTCCGGGGATAAGCTGTCGAATTTTGCTTTGTTCATCACCACAATTAACGGGGTATAGCCGTGGTTGGTCAGACTGATGAATTTTTGTACTTCGTACAATTTAGAGGACCAGAAGATTCCGATTGGATGTTCTTGCGCGTCCACTGCGCGGGTTTCCAATGCGGTGTAAAGTTCCGCTAACGGCATTGGAACAGGGTTACCGCCTAACAGAGTAAATGCTTGAATATACATCGGATTTTGATTGGTACGCACTTTTAAGCCTTTGATGTCTTCCGGCTTGGTGACAGTGTATTTGGAGTTAGAAAATTCACGGAAACCTACATCCCAAAATGCCAATCCTTTCAAGCCTTGAGCTTCCAATTCTTTTAACAAACCCTGACCGATTTCGCCGTCTAGCACTTTATAAGCATGGGCACGCTCTTTAAAAATAAACGGAATGTCAATGACGTTTAGTTTTGGTACTAAACCGGTAAAGTTTGGTGAGCCGGACATTTCTAGATCAATCGTACCACCGCGCACGCCACTGATCATTGTCTGTGCATTACCGAGGGTGCTGTCCGGGAATAGTTTTAATTTGATTTCCCCTTTAGTTTTTTCTTTTAATAACTCATCAAATTTTTTCGCAGCTGCGTGCTGGGTATCGCTACGCGGTGCTTCATAACCGAAACGTAGGCTGATTTCTGCGTTTGCGCTACCGCTAAAAACAGCCATGCTTGCCACTAATGCTGCGATGGTTTTAAGATTGAAAAGTTTCATAGGCTCTCCTAAATTGAGGTTGAATTAATTTATTTCCCTCTTTAAGAAGAAAAGAGGGAAAACGAGTTTTTACTGCATCCAAGATAACGGTACTAAAATAAGTGATGGGAAGAACACAAATGCAAATAGCAGTACAATCATCATAAACATATAAGGCAGAATTCCTTTTGCCACCTGATCAAACGGCAGTTTAGACACGCCCGTAATAACATTCAGCACATTACCAACCGGTGGGGTGATCAAACCGATAGAAGTGTTTAGAATAAACAGCACGCCGAAATACACAGGATCGATTCCCGCTTCTTCTACTAATGGCATTAACACCGGTGTTAAAATTAATACGGTCGGAGTTAAGTCCATCACCATACCGATAATAAATACGGCAAACATAATGACGATAAGTAGTACGGTTGGACTATCGATTAATGGTTCAAGCAGTTCGGTCATCATAGTCGGCAATTCTGCGACAGTAATCAGCCAGCCGGTCACGTTTGCTGCTGCAACGAGGAACATAACTACCGCAGTAGTTTTTGACGCAGCCAGCAGGACTTTATATAAATCCTTGAATTTCATTTCACGATAAACGAACAGGGAAACGACTAAGGCATAGAAAGAGGCTACGGCTCCCGCTTCTGTCGGTGTAAACATGCCGGAGCGGAATCCGCCGATAATTATTACCGGTAATAACAACGCCCAAATACTGTTTTTAAAGGAAATACAGAGATCTTCTTTGCTGGCTTTGGAGAATGTCATTAAGCCCAGACGTTTTGCTTGCCACCACCATAGCAAACCTAAGCAAAACCCCATCATAATGCCGGGGAAGATGCCGGCTAGGAATAGTTTGGTAATGGAAACGCCGCTTGCAACACCGAACACGATAAACGGAATACTTGGAGGGATAATCGGTGCGATAATACCTGCGGTACCGATTAAACCGGCAGAGCGATCGATTGGATAGCCTGTGGTTTTCATCATCGGCAACAACATCGCAGCGACTGCCGCGGTATCTGCGACGGCAGAACCGGAAAGGCTTGCCATAATCATGGCGGCAAGTATGGCAACAAAGCCGAGACCGCCGCGTTTGTGTCCGACCAGTTTCATCGGTAAATCAATAATCCGCTTAGATAAACCGCCTTCGTTCATAATTTCGCCGGCAAGAATAAAAAACGGAATTGCCATTAAAGAGAAACTGTCGGCTCCGCTCATAATCTGTTGTGCGATAATTTGCGGATCGAACAGATCCAAATGCAACATTAATGCGACGCCACAAATTAATAATGCAAATGCGACCGGAATGCCAAGGATAATGGAACCCAACAAAGCGGAAAGGAAAATTACAACGGTCATTTCACTTCTCCTTTAATCAACACATTGACGGTGCCAATCATTCGCGCGACAAGTAAAATCCCGATCAGCACTCCGGCAATACAACTGGCGAGGAAGGCGATCCCCGTCGGAATACCTGAAATTGGTGCTGGATTCGCTTTATTCAGAACATACTGAGCCCAACTGCCACTTACGATTAAATAACAGCAGAGCAACATTAAAATATCGGTAAACACATACAGAATTTTACGTTTAATGTGGGATAAACGCTCTGTTAAAATAGTGACATTAACGTGTTGATTCTCACTGAACGCCAATACAGCACCGAGGAATGTCAGCCACACAAACATATAACGAGACACTTCTTCAGTCGTGCTGATGCTGCTGTTAAAGCCGTAACGCAATACTACATTTAGAAAAACTAAACATGACATTACCGCCAGAATTAGTACACACAGCATTTCAAGCAGTTTGCCGACGGATTTAGCTAAGGATTTCATTTTGTTCTCCTTTAACTGACGTTTAGATCATGCCTGCTCAAGCTCACTGAGAGCAACCTTGACAACGATTTTACGGATTCGCGACGGTTTGCCGTCAAATTGGTGCGAGCGGTGTGTGTCTTCGGGGAAAAACACGGCAAAACGCCCCGGTAGCAGCAGGATTTGGTTTTCATTTTCTATTTCGTCATAAAATAGAATGTCCCGTTCGTCATCATAATCCTGTGCGATTTTATGATTGCCTAGATCGGTAGCCACCAACATGATTTCCTGACCGGAGTGCATATATTGCACGTCCAGATATTTGCGGTGTACTTCAGGTTGGAATAAGGATTTGTCTTTGGTTTCTAAATCCAACACCTGAGCATAAATTAAATCGCCTTTAATCGGATAACGCCCAGCCTCCAGCTTATCGAAATCGGTATTTTTAATGTAATTTAACGCCTCTCGAATGGCGCGTGGATAGCGGTTGGAAATGATATTGGATATATGCCCTGAAAACATGGTGTACCTCTTGATTGATTAAAACGGACGAAAAAATGACCGCACTTTTAAGCCATTCGGTCGCAATTGACACGCCCAAAATGGTGATTATAGTGATTTCAGTTTCGCCCACACGGTATCGTCGACCGGAATACCGTTGGCTTTGTTATCTGCCAGAATTGCAGTAAATTCATGTCCCGGTAAACGCACTGCTACATTCGGATCGGCTCGTTCGGCGGTACGCACATAATCCATAATACGGTTCAGTTTTTCGTCTTTGGTTTTTCCATCGATCAAGCGATCCACTTCAATGGCAATAAAGACTTGTGATACACAGTATTCATCGTCTTTGTCTTCTGTTACCGCCGCAGTTGATTCTCCATTGGAGAGCAGTGTGGCGATCATATCCAATACGATGGATAGGCCGGAACCTTTCCAGAAGCCCATTGGCATTAAGCGGCGATTTTTTTCCACGGTTGCCGGATCTCGCGTCGGATTGCCATTATCATCAAATCCTGCGTCCACAACGGTTTGGCGACCTTGTAGGCGGTGTACTTCTAACATTCCGTAGGAATACATAGAACAAGACATATCCACCATCGTAATTGGGGTGGTCGGAACAGCGATAATCAGCGGATTGGTGCCAATACGGCATTCTTTTGCGCCCCAAGGTGGCATCACCGCCAATGCATTTGTCCAGCAAATACCGATGTAGCCTTTTTCTGCTGCCTGCCAACCGTAGGAACCGCCACGCATCCAGTGGTTAGCGTTGCGTAGAGCTACAATTCCTACACCATTTTGTGAAGCAAGTTCCATGGCTCTGTCCATCATTTTTTTAGCGGTCAAATTACCGATTGCCTGATGGGCATCCCACTGTTCTATCGCACCTAAGGAAAGTACTTTGGTTGGTTCGGCATCAGGAACGATATCGCCGTTTTCCAATTGCTGAATAAAGCGCGGGAATCGATTCACCCCGTGGGAATAAGCCCCTGCCTGAGTTGTGTCGGCAAATACGGTAGCACATTCTTCGGCAATGTCTTCACGCATATTGCGGGATAGCAATACACGTTTGAATTCGGCTTTTAATTCTGCATAAGATACTTTCATTTTTGCGCTCCTGTTGGTAATATTTCATATAATGAAATGCAATTTCATAATTGTAAATATATACCTTAAACTACGAAAGATTAAGTAGTAGTTTTCAATTTTGTGATCAGGATCTCATTTTTAATCAGAAATAATCCAGTCGATATAAATCGACTATACTGTACAATAGCTCTGGAGCGGGAGTGATGAATACATGAACAAAGAACCCATTGAGAAAAACGGCGGAAACCAGAGTTTAATTCGTGGTTTACGTTTGATTGATATTCTGAGCAATTATCCTAATGGTTGTCCGTTGGCGAAGCTGGCGGAGATTGCCGAATTGAACAAAAGCACCGTACACCGCTTGCTACAAGGCTTGCAGCAAGAAGGGTTTATTCGGCCGGCAACAACCGCAGGCAGCTATCGTTTAACTACCAAATGCTTGTCCATAGGGCATAAAATGTTTTCTTCTTTGAATATCATTAACGTTGCCTCGTCGTATTTGGAGCAACTCAATCTCATCCTCGGTGAAACAGTGAATTTTTCCATGCGCGAAAATGATCATGCCATTATGATTTATAAACTGGAACCAACCACCGGCATGATGCGTACCCGAGCCTACATCGGGCAGCATTTACAGCTTTATTGCTCAGCTATGGGAAAACTGTATATGGCTTATGACAAACCCGATTATACGACTGTATATTGGCAGAAAAATCAAAATGTTATTCAAAGGTTAACCTGTAATACTATTACTGAATTAGCCGTAATGGAAAAAGAATTGCAGGATATCCGCGCGCAAGGGTTTGCGATGGACAAGGAGGAAAACGAATTGGGTATTTCCTGTATTGCCTGCCCGATTTTCAATTTTGAGAATAAAGTGGAATATTCCCTTTCGGTTTCACTTTCCACGCTGAAATTAAAACAATTGGGAGTTGAGTATTTATTAACTGAAATCAAGCGCACGGCAATTGCGGTTTCGCAAGAACTGGGATGGGAGGGGGAACGATGATTGTGCGTTGTCAATGGGCGGAAGGCTCACAAATTTATCGCGATTATCACGATAATGAGTGGGGAAAAGCACAATACGACAGTCGTAAGTTATTTGAAAAAATCTGTTTAGAAGGGCAGCAGGCCGGGTTGTCGTGGATTACCATTTTGAAAAAACGGGAAAACTACCGTGCTGCCTTTTATCAATTCGATCCGGTTCGAATCGCACAAATGACAGAGCTGGACATTGATACTTTAATGCAAAATGAAGGATTAATTCGCCATCGTGGTAAACTGCAAGCTATTGTAACCAATGCCAAAGCCTATCTCGTGATGGAAAAGAGCGGTCAGAATTTCAGTGATTTTATTTGGTCGTTTGTTAATCATCAGCCACAAATTAACGATGTGCCGGATTTTTCAGTGGTTCCTACCCGAACCGAAACCTCTAAAGCTATGTCAAAAGCCCTGAAAAAACTAGGTTTTGCTTTTGTCGGTGAGACTACCTGCTATGCTTTTATGCAGTCAATGGGGTTGGTGGATGATCATTTAAACTCGTGTTTTTGTAAGATGAAAGGCCAATAAATGAGAAAAGTGCGGTCTATTTTTCAAACGTTTTTCACGGTCGTTTTCGCAATGTAAAGTCCGTTTAAAAGATCATGAATCTATATAAAAGTTGACTATCCGGCGCGCTGATCTGTTATACTCACGGGCAGGATATTTTAAGGTTAAAGAATGGTTAATTAATGAAAAAGAATTGTTATACGCTAATTTCTCTGGCAATTTTGACCGCACTTTACAGCACCCAAAGTGCCGCAGATTTGAAAACGCAGTGTTTGTACGGCGTACCACATTTTCAAGGGGAGCCGGTTAAGGGTGATCCCAATGCACAGCCGGTTTATATTGAATCGGAGCGCGCTGAATTAAATCAACCGACCAATGCCGTGTATGAAGGCAATGTGGATATTAAGCAGGGCAACCGTCATTTAATCACCGAACGGGCAGAAGTCATGCAAACCGGTGAGGGCGAGAATGTTCAGCGTTATGCTTTTGTGCAAGGTGGCTTTGACTATAAAGATGACATGATCAATTTAAGCGGAGATCAGGCAAAAGTTCACTTGAACAGCAAAGACACTGATGTTTCCAATGCCAAATATGAATTGGTGGATCGCCAAGGACGCGGTACGGCGGAAAGTGGGGAAATGCGAGAAAATTATCGTTTACTCAAAAACGCCACTTTTACTTCCTGTCTGCAAGGTGATAATGCTTGGTCGATCGATGCGAATGAAATGCGACAATATATTAAGGAAGAGTATGCGGAAATGTGGCATGCTCGCTTTAAAGTACAGGGCGTGCCGGTATTTTATATGCCGTATTTCCAATTTCCGATCGGTGATCGTCGGCGTTCGGGACTGTTAATTCCTAGTGCGGGAAGTTCAAGCCGTGACGGTTATTGGTATACTCAACCGATGTATTGGAATATCGCACCAAATTATGATGCCACCTTTACACCGAAATATATGTCACATCGTGGTTGGCAGCTTAACGGCGAAATGCGTTATTTGACCCAAGTTGGGGAAGGCAAAATCGCGGGAGAATACTTAAAAAAAGATCGCTATTCTGAATTTACCAATGAAAATAAGTCCCGTCATTTATTCTATTGGGGGCACAATTCAAGTTTTTGGACAAATTGGCGTTTTAATGTAGCTTACACCCGCGTCAGTGATAAACGTTATTTCAATCATTTTGATTCTGCCTACGGCAGCAGTACGGACGGCTATGCGGATCAAACTGCGAAGCTGACCTATCATCAACCAAATTATAATTTCTCCATTTCCGCGAAACAGTTCCAAGTTTTTGACGAATTATCTATCGGGCCTTATCGAGCTCTGCCGCAACTGGATTTCAACTATTATAAGAACGACTTAGCGAAAGGTTGGTTAGATTTCAAATTGTTCAGCCAAGCGGCGCATTTTGATAACGACAGCAATTTAATGCCGGAAGCTTGGCGTTTTCATCTTGAACCAGCTTTAAACGTGCCACTTTCCGCACGTTACGGTAGTGTAAATATTGAAACTAAATTATACGCTACCCGCTACAACCAAAAACAGGGTAAGGGGAAAAATGCGGAGACAGTGGAGCGTTCGGTTAACCGCGTATTGCCACAAATTAAAGCGGATTTACAAACTGTGTTGGTGAATGCCAAAACCTTCATTCAAGGTTATACTCAAAGTATTGAACCACACGTCCAATATTTATATCGTCCTTATCGTAATCAAAGCAATATCGGTTCGAAGCGTAATACCGATTATCTCGGTTTTGGTTATGATTCCGCATTGTTACAACAGGATTATTT
>CAJPST010000027.1 GCA_905373425.1 uncultured Mesocricetibacter sp. | reverse complement strand
AGGCTTTACAAAATGGAGCAGATTTTGCGGATTTAGCCAAAACTAAATCAATTGATAAATTGTCAGCTGAAAAAGGTGGTGATTTAGGTTGGGTTAATGCGGGTGATTTGCCTTCCGAGTTTGAAAATGCGGCACTCGAACTGCAAGTTGGACAATACAGCCAGCCTATTAAAGTGAATGGCGCTTACCATATCATCAAAGTGGAAGACCGTAAGGGCTCTGATCTTTTACCTTTAGAACAGGTGAAAGACAGAATTTCACGTCAAATTCGTCAAGAACTGACAGCGACGCGTTTCTATGAAATTGAGAAAAAAATGAACGAGAAAGCTTTTGAGGATCAATCTTCTTTAAAAGCCGCGGCAGAAATTGCAGGAGTAGAGGTGCAAGAAACCGATTACTTTGCTCGTAATGGGGTACCTGCGCCATTAAATTTTCCACAAGTGGTAACAAAAATTTTTGAGTCAGATGTTTCACAAGGTGGTGTCAATTCCGATGCAATGAATGTAGGCGAACTGCATTCGATTATTGTTCGCGTATTGGAGCATAAACCTGAAGGAACTCGTAGTTTGGATGATGCCAAAACGGAAATTGTCAACGATTTAAAACGCCAAAAAGCGGAAAAAATCGTGTTGGCGAAAGCGGGAGAAATAGTTAAATCTTTGCAAGCAAATGGAACTTTACCTGATGGCATCAGCTTCGGAGATGTGCAAACATGGATATATGCGGAAAATAAAGATCCTCATTTAAACAACATTATTTTTGCCATGGATAAACCGACTAAAGGTGCAAGTTATCAAGTAGCCAATGCAGATAACGGTGATGTGGTAATTATTGCTTTAGAGGCTGTTGAAGATGGTAAAGCAAACGAACAGCAACGTTTACAGACAGATTCGGAAATTAGCCGAGCGCAACAGATTGATATGGAAAATAATCTGCTGAAATCTCTCCGTGCGCGAGCTAAAATTGAGGTCAATCAGGATATTATCAATCAACAGTAAAATTGAACGATATAAGATAATTTTTTAAAATACCTGCCTTGCGGTAGGTATTTTTTATCTTATCAAAAGATTCAAAAAAATGACCGCACTTTTGCGTGAAGATAAGCAAGGAATATGAAAATCTTGCGGGTTTAGTAAAATTTGCTGGTTTTTGACCGCTCTTTGTGGTATAAAACGTACCGTTGTTTTGTTAAGTGAAAATTTTGCGAAGCAGCTAATTTTTAAACATTAATACACACACATATCTTAGGAATAAATCGGGGTGCCAAACGGTCGGTTTATTTGGTATGTGGAGGCTCAACCCCAATTAAAAGGAAAATTTTATGGCACAAGTTTCAATGCGCGATATGATCAACGCAGGCGTTCATTTTGGTCACCAAACCCGTTATTGGAATCCAAAAATGAGACCATTCATTTTTGGTGCACGTAATGGCGTTCATATCATTAATTTAGAAAAAACTTTACCTTTGTTCAATGAGGCATTAACCGAGTTACATCGCATTGCGGCGAATAACGGTAAAATTCTTTTCGTCGGTACCAAGCGTGCGGCGTCTGAAGCGGTTAAAGCAGCAGCATTAGACTGTCAACAATATTATGTACACCATCGTTGGTTAGGTGGTATGTTGACTAACTGGAAAACAGTTCGTCAATCTATCAAGCGCTTAAAAGACTTAGAAACTCAATCTCAAGACGGTACATTTGACAAGCTGACTAAGAAAGAAGCGTTAATGCGTAGTCGTGAGATGGAAAAATTAGAATTAAGCCTTGGCGGTATCAAAGAAATGGCAGGTCTTCCTGATGCATTGTTTGTTATTGCTGCAGACCACGAGCATATCGCCGTTAAAGAAGCTAATAACTTAGGTATTCCGGTGTTTGCAATCGTTGATACTAATTCTACTCCGGACGGCGTAGATTATATTATTCCGGGCAACGATGATGCCACTCGCGCAATTCAGCTTTACTTAGATGCGGCTTCTGCGACAATTAAAGAAGCTCGCGGCAATCAAACCGTAGCAGAAGAAAAATTTGCTGAAGAAGCAGCAGAGTAATCTGGTGTGAATAAGGCGAAAGCCCTTATTTAATCATAGCGATTAATGAATTGGCAGGGGCTGAAGTCCCCTGCTTTTTATTTCGTTTCAAAAGTGCGGTTAGTTTTTACAGTTTTTTGTAAAAACACACCTAATCAAAAGAAGAATAGAGGAATTTGAAAAATGGCTGAAATTACAGCATCATTAGTAAAAGAACTGCGTGATCGTACCGGTGCAGGTATGATGGAATGTAAAAAAGCATTAGTCGAAGCAAACGGTGATATTGAATTAGCAATCGACAATATGCGTAAATCAGGTCAAGCTAAAGCTGCGAAAAAAGCAGGTCGTGTTGCAGCTGAAGGCGTTATTCTTGCGCGTGTTAAACCGGGTTTCGGTGTGCTGGTTGAAATGAACTGTGAAACCGACTTCGTTGCTAAAGATGCTGGTTTCTTAGGTTTAGCTGCCGAAGTAGCTGATTACGCAGCAGAAAACAAAGGCGTGACTATTGATGCATTAGCAGCGCAATTTGAAGAAAAACGCGCAGCATTAGTAGCCAAAATTGGTGAAAATATGACTATTCGTCGTGTTCAATTCTTAGAAGGTGGTCAAATCGGTTCTTACTTACACGGTGCAAAAATCGGTGTGTTGGTAGCGGGTAATAATGCTGATGATGAATTATTGAAAAAAGTGGCAATGCATGTTGCGGCAAGCCGTCCTGACTATGTAAATCCGTCTGATGTTCCAGCGGAAGTAGTTGCTCACGAACGTGAAATTCAAGTAGATATCGCAATGCAATCCGGTAAACCACGTGATATTGCTGAGAAAATGGTTGAAGGCCGTATGAAGAAATTTACTGGTGAAGTTTCTTTAACTGGTCAACCGTTCGTTATGGATCCTTCACAATCAGTCGGCGATTTCTTGAAATCGCACGGTGCGGAAGTTGTTAACTTCATCCGTTTAGAAGTCGGCGAAGGTATTGAAAAAGTAGAAACTGACTTTGCTGCTGAAGTTGCTGCAATGTCAAAAGTATAATAAGTTAATTTGTAGAAGATTAGACTTAATCTTCTACATCTTACCCTCTAAAAATTTCAGTCCGTCCTGAAGTAATTTGCATAGATTCTTCATGATCTTACATTCGCTTTTCAGATAACGTCAAATAAGTGTGCAATCCCCATTTTCTCCGAGAACAATCATGTGAAGGGAGATTGGCACAGGTAGAACCAACTAGCTAGAAATTATGCTCTAAATTCTTTGTCTTAGAATAGCACTTCAATAAGTGACAGCTTAAGGCCATGGCGGGATTAGTGTACCACTACATATTAGCAGTTTTGCATAAGATAAAATCTATCTACATTACCCACCTAAAATTAGAGAACACCCCACCCAACTCGAATATGTTGCTCTCTGCGAACAGACTTATCCTACCGTTATGGAAAAAATGTTAATTGATGAGCAACGTGAAAGACTTTTTAAAAGAAAACGGAAAAGTGGCTAATGGAAAAATGAGCGAAATTTTGTAGAATACAACCATAGATAAAAACAATACCCTTATCGAAATAAGGGCATTTTTGTGCAAATTTGTTTAAATTTTGGTCTTTTTGCGATTGCTATATAATACCAAAAATCGACCGCACTTTTGATGTTAGGCTAATTCCGGAAACAACATCTTAATAACGTTTTGTGTCAGCCGGCGTGATTTTCCTGCGTAAGGGAAAATATGCATCATCATCATCGGGTTGAAATTCGCTTCAATTACGCCCCAAGAATTTAAACTTGCTTCAGCAGGCTTTTTCAAATTAGGGATAATCAAATCCACACCACATACCGCCGCGCCCATTGCTTTAGTAATTCCAACCGCCAGCCGTTTGTAACTGTCGTGCATTTCATCGGTCATATCAATGCTGTCACCACCGGTGCTGATATTAGAATTGGCACGCAGCTGAACAAGTTGATCTTTCGCCGGAATGCTATCGACGGTTAATCCTTGCTCTTTCAGTTGTAATTGTTCGATATCGCCGAGAGCAATTTTCTTCAGTGGCGTACGGCTACCGTCACCACGCAACGGATGAGCGTTTTTCGTCGCCACCAGCTCCGCCACTGTATGCACTCCGTCACCAACCACGTTCGCCGGCACGCGTAATAACACGGCAAGCGTTTCCTCGCTCAGCACAAAGAAACGATATTCCGTTCCCACCAGGTAATCTTCTACCATGATTTCTTTGTCTTCACGGAAAGCGATTTCCACCGCTTTGGCAAAATCATCGCGGTTGTGTACCCCTTGTTGGAAAATACTGATACCCAATCCGTAATTGGTAGATTTTGGTTTGATCACCACCGCTCTCCCCTCAAATAACGGATAACTTGCTACGGCTTGTTCCAATGAGGTAAATTCTACACTTTGCGGCACATTGAAACCGGCTTTTGCTAACACTTTTTTAGTGACGACTTTGTTTTCCATAATCAGTGGCGAAATATAACTGTCATGCGAAGTCATATTACCGTTTTTAACATATTCGATATGTTCGCCGTGTTGCAAACAAAGGAACTGATCGTTTTCATCCAAAATTTCGGTTTTAATACCTTTTTGAATTAAATCAAACAGTAAAGCTTGTGTGGAAAGTTCCATATTGTCAAATGCGGACAGCGCATAGAAGCGTTCAAACGCTTGCTGTTTATTGCGAAGCGCCAACTCAGCCCCCAGCCGTTGATAACCGCCAGCATGTTCAAGTGCATTAACCAGACGACCACACAGAGTTTGTTCCGGATCAATAAACTGAGCTAGTTTATCTTTCACAATGCGCGCGATCTCATCTTCCGCTCCAATTTGTTCAAGCATTATCAGTAATTGATTTAATATCGCCTCACCTTCCGCTCGGTAAGCAGTTTGGCTGCGCGGGTCTTCCCAAGCCACTTCGGCAAGACGGGCTTTTCCTAATTCTACCGCTTGTTGATCCGCCGTTTCATCCAGCCAAATCATCAATAAAATAAAATGATGAATGAATTTCGCATCCTCAAGGTTGATGCCGTAAGGTTCAAACGGGTTAAGATCAAACAGACGAAACTCTAAATATTGAATTCCGTTATCCAAGAACTCACGCGCCTTTTTCGCACCGCGCAAACGCACGTTGGAATAAAATTCTTTCTCGGCGATCAATTTTCCTTCTGTCACCCAATGTTCCAGCGTTTCTACATACTTTTCCACGCTGTCGTAGGAAACGATGATTTCAGGCGCATTCACATAGCCATATTGACTTGAACGTAGGCTACGCACATATTGATTCGGTTTCAGCGGAGAAATGCCGTCTTTAAAATAGTTTTTATCGACAATCGGCGTGGCACTCAGCAGGTATAGCAAAATCCATTGATAGCGTAGGAAATTCTTCGCCATTTTGAGATATAAATCGTTCTGAAATTCCACCGCACTTTGATATTCGCTCTGGGCTTTAAATAAGGTCTGAATTAAATCCGCATTTAACTGAAAATTATAATGAATGCCGCTTACCATTTGTTTGTATGTACCGTAGGACTTCACTAAATGTTCACGATAGGCCACATCGGCGGGGTCATCCAATTGCGCTACTTTAATTTTTTCTGCCGGAGGCAACCCTGCCGGCATACTAAGTGGAAAGATATATTCGTCATCAGGCAGAGAACGTAGCACCACTTCGTGAATAGCAGACAACCAGCGTAAACTGTCTTCTACTTTTTTATTTGGCGGTGTAATTAATTCTAGCTGGCTTTCGGCAAAATCGGTTTGAATATAGGGATGATAAGAGCGGCTACCGAAAGATTTCGGGTGCGGCGTGGTCACAATCGAGCCATCGGCGTGTACGCGCTGGCTTTCTTTCTCGAATCCGAACGAACCTTGTCGGAACAGCAATCCTAAATGATGTTGCTTGATCAAATGTTGTATTTTCATTCTCTTTCCTAAAATTCAAATAAAATCATACTACCTTATTCAAACGCCGTTCGTCAAAATCAAATCAAAAAAGCGTTTAAAATTATTCACCCCTGTCGGGGCCGTTGGCAAAGCCAACGTGCAAAAAAACAGTGCTTTTTGTGACCGCACTTTGCTTCGCATCAGCCTAATCAAAGCGCGCCCTAGTCACATCTCAATAAAACAAATCGACCGCATTGTTCGGATTATCCGGCAAAGTGCGGTCGGTTTTTTGCTTGTTTTGGAATACGGCATATCGCCAAATGGCTAATTAATGCTTAAACCTTCAAAACATTATGCCACATAACGCCCTACGCCCAGTTCGTCTTCTTTGCGAGTGCGGTTAATCACAGCCTGTGGCGATTGCACTACACGAAGCCCCATTTCGTCTTCGGTGCGCACTACATCCCCACGCAGGGAATTAGTCCACACATCAGTGATTTTAATATCAACGAACTTACCGATCATATCCGGTGTACCTTTGAAATTAACAATACGATTAGTTTCGGTACGGCCGGTCAACTCCATAATGTCTTTCTTAGACGGCCCTTCCACCAACACGCGTTGCTCCGTGCCAAGCATACGGCGACTAAATTGCGCAGCCTGTTGATTGATCCGCTCCTGTAGCAAATATAACCGTTGTTTCTTTTCTTCTTCCGTTACATCGTCCGGCATATCGGCAGCAGGCGTGCCGGGACGCGCCGAATAAATAAAACTGAAGCTCATATCAAAATTCACTTGCGCAATCAGGTTCATTGTGTCTTCAAAATCCTGATCGGTTTCTCCCGGAAAGCCGACGATAAAATCCGAACTGATTTGAATGTCAGGGCGCACTTTGCGCAATTTACGGATAATGGATTTATATTCCAACGCAGTATGATTACGCTTCATCATCGTCAATATCCGATCGGAACCGCTTTGCACCGGTAAATGTAGGAAACTGACCAGCTCCGGCGTATCACGGTAAACATCGATAATATCATCAGTAAATTCAATCGGATGGCTGGTTGTAAAGCGCAAACGGTCAATACCATCAATCGCCGCCACCAAGCGTAATAATTCGGCAAAAGAACAAATTTCACCGTCGAAAGTTGGGCCGCGGTAAGCGTTCACGTTTTGCCCTAACAGATTTACCTCGCGCACGCCTTGTTCTGCAAGTTGTGCAATTTCAAACAAAATGTCGTCAACAGGACGGCTGACTTCCTCACCGCGCGTATAAGGCACTACGCAAAACGAGCAATATTTATTACAGCCTTCCATAATCGATACAAACGCCGTCGGTCCTTCCGCTCGCGGTTCAGGCAAGCGGTCAAACTTCTCGATTTCCGGAAAACTGACATCCACTACCGAACTCTTACCACCACGAATTTGGTTGATCATCTCCGGTAAACGGTGCAATGTTTGCGGTCCGAATACAATGTCCACATAAGGCGCACGCTCACGAATATGCGCGCCTTCCTGAGAAGCGACACAGCCTCCCACGCCGATCACCAGATTCGGTTTGTTCTTTTTCAGATTTTTCCACCGTCCCAGTTGGTGGAATACCTTTTCCTGCGCTTTTTCACGGATGGAACAGGTATTGAGTAACAACACATCGGCTTCTTCCGCTTCTTCGGTTAATTCCAGTCCGTGAGTGTTGAGAAGTAAGTCTGCCATTTTAGATGAGTCGTATTCGTTCATCTGGCAGCCCCAGGTTTTGATATGTAATTTCTGTGCCATAATAGGTGTTCGTTTAAATATTGCTCTGTAAAAATTTAGTGGGGTATTTTACCGATTCGAGGATAAAATGACCAGTTTTTAATAAATTTAATTGGGGATTTTACTCGTTGTGGGTAGAATAAAGAAACATCGGTTTCCCACCTCTGAGTGACCATATATTTCTTAGCGCATTTTTTGGCTTTTCTTTGTTTAAGCAAAGCAATAGAAAAATATATGCGCAACAGTGTAATCTTAATAGCAAACGGAGAAGGGCTATGCCAATTCCTAAAGACATCATTATCATCGGTGGCGGTATGATCGGCGCTGCTTGTGCTGCCGGTTTAGCTCGTTTGGGATTACAAATTCAACTTATCGAACGCGCGCCCCTGCCGGAATTCGATGCCGATGCCCCATATGACTTGCGGATCTCTGCGATTAGTGCAGCTTCGGTAAACTTGCTGAAACAACTCAATGCTTGGCAATATATTGAAAACATGCGGACTTGTCCGTATCGCGCGCTGGAAACTTGGGAAATTGACGGTTTTTCCACCTGTTTTCACAGTAGTGAACTGAATCTGCCGGAATTAGGCTTTATGGTGGAAAACAATTTGATTCAGCTTGGTTTATGGCGAACCTTTGCAGATAAAGCAAACGTGCAGACTTCTGTCGGTTATGCTGTGGAAAAAATTGAAAAGTGCGGTCAGAATTGGCAGATTTTTTTAACTAACGGGCAATACTACAGCGCACCGTTGGTTATTGCCGCTGATGGCGCGAATTCAACGTTGCGCGAAATCGCTGGAATCGGACTAACTGGCTGGCAATATCGGCAAAGTTGTATGTTGGTTATTGTAGATACGGAAACCGAACAACAGGATATCACTTGGCAACAATTTTTTCCGAGCGGTCCGCGTGCATTTTTGCCACTAATGGGTAAACGTGCCTGTTTGGTATGGTATGACGAACCGAAAAAAATCCGTGCGCTGACACAATTGGATAACGAGCGATTAACCGATGAAATTGAACGTGCTTTCCCTGCACGATTAGGCAAAATTAAAGTTCAACGTTCAGGTAGTTTTGCTCTTACCCGTCGCCATGTGCAGGATTATTTTAAAGATAGCGTGGTACTGGTTGGTGATGCAGCACATACAATTAACCCGCTGGCAGGGCAAGGCGTGAATTTGGGGTTTAAAGATGTGAAAGCGTTGATCGAAGTCATCACCGAGGCACAAAAGTGCGGTCAGAATTTTGCCGATTTTAATGTGCTATCACGCTATCAACGCATGCGAAAAGCCGATAATCTGCTGATGCAAACGGGAATGGATGTGTTTTATAAAGCGTTCAAAGAAGATATTCTGCCACTGAAAATTGCCCGTAACTTTGCTCTTTTTGCAGCAAGTAAAGCAACTCCGTTAAAAAAACAGGCATTAAAATACGCGCTAGGTTTATGACAGGATAAATCAACAAAAAGCAAACCGTCGCTACTCCTGTAGATATGCCTGCAATTCGGAAACGACCGCCTTTCCGTCTGCAATACCCAGCTCATACATTGCCTGAATTTTTGCCGGATCCCGCTCTAAACGCTTAATCGGCAAGGTTTGTGACGGGCGAATAACAAAAATTTCTTTCTGCTCGGCAGCTCGAATAATCTCCGTTATCCGTTGGTTATAGTTAATATGGCGATCTATTAGTGTTTTCACCAAGGCAGGATATTGGCGATAAAACAGCTTCGGCAATAACTTATTCATCGGTTCTTTGCGATATTCTAACGGACGGGTGAGGATCACGATAATTTTGTCATAACCCAATTGGCGGCATTTCTCCAACGGAATGCTATCAGAAATGCCACCGTCTAGATATTTTTCACTCCCAATTTCTACCATTTGAGATACAAAAGGCATAGCAGAAGTTGCACGAAATAATTCCATTTGCTCAAACACATTGTGGATTTTAAAATATTCCGGCGCACCGCTTTCCACGTTAGTTAAAGTTACATAAAAATCAATACCAGAAGAGGCAAATGCCTGTTGATCAAAAGGATCCAGCGTAAACGGTAATTGATAAAACGCAAAATCTTTATTAATGATATTGCCCGTGCTCAACAGGCTATGAAACCCCATATAACGTTTATCATTCAGATATTTTTGATTATAGCGCAACGCACGTCCACGCTGTTTGGAAGGGAAATTAGCACCGAATAACGCCCCGGCAGAAACACCAACAATGCCGTCCACTTGAATTTGCTTATCTAAAAATATATCCAGCACGCCCGCGGTAAACATTCCGCGCATTGCGCCACCTTCTAATACTAAACCGACTTTCATATTGCTCTTCCCTGCTTTTTTAACCTGTAATGATTTTTCTCATATATGTTGTTACATATCTGAGATGTTCTACAACATTGAACGAATGTTCATTATAGCCGAAAAGGAAAAATTGCGCGAGGTTTCACCGCTTCTAAAAACCTATCCCCACCAAATCTTAGTTATTTATATAACGATCATATTATTGCGCCGCTTTTATTTACCTCAAGGAGACAATACTATGAAAAAATCCCCTCAACTCAGCCTGATTAGTTTGGCTGTTATTTCAACTTTTGCGCAAGCCGAAGAAATACAAAAATTAGACGAAATTCAAGTAACGGCGGAGCAACAAGTAAAACAATCACTAGGTGTTTCTGTAGTAACAGAGAAAGACTTAGAACGTAATCCCATCGAAAATGATGCATCCGAAGTTATTGCTAAAAAAACATTGTGAATGCTAAAAACTTCATACAAGTGATTTATACCACCAGCGAAAGCTTGGTTAAACAATATTAACTTGGTAGCTACGGTATTTGGGGCGCTAATGTAGGGTATAAATTTAATGACAGCTTCAGCCTACGTGTAGGAGTGAATAACATTTTAGATAAACGTATTTATCGTAACGCCGGCACGGCACGCACTTATAATGAGCGTGGTCGTTCTTACTTTGCGAATCTGAAATACAGTTTCTAATTAAGTATGTAAAAAAGTGCGGTGAGTTTTCATCGCACTTTTTTATGGAAATATCACATAAAAAAACAACCGCACTTTTTCAAGTACGGTTGTTTTGTTATTTAATAAGCGATGAATTATTCTACGCCAACCATCACGGAAGTGGCTTTGATAATTGCATAAGCTTCTTTACCTACTGCTAAACCTAATTCTTTTACTGCTTCAATTGAGATGGTAGAAGAAATAACGTTGCCACCACCGATGTCAAGGTGAACGATCGCGTTTACAGAACCGGTTTCGATTGAAACAACTTTGCCTTTTAATTGATTTCTTGCGCTAATTTTCATACACATTTCCTTATGAGAATGCCTACAATATGTAGGCGGATTAAAAAGAGCCTGCATTGTACATGAAATATTAAAAAAAAAACAATACTACTTAAGTGGTGGAAGCCCTTTTAATATTTGCTGGGCATTTTCTTTGCTCAAATTATAGTTATAGTTTTTTGATAAAAATCCTGTGTTTTGGTCACCATATCCACATCGGCAAATCGTCTCCAATAGAGGGAAAACAACGCCAGCAGGAAAAGTAATAAGGTCAATAAGATAAAAATCTGTGTGTTTTTATTCATTAAAGAAGTAGGGTTAGTCTTTGATGTGCTACATTATATAACCGTTCACAATTCATTTTGTATTGCGATTTGAAAAAGAGAAGAAAGTTAAAAACACCTGAAAAAATAACCGCACTTTTTGCCATATCACTCAATGTCTGCTACGAAAGATTTGTATTCCGCTGCGTTTTGCCAACGCTTAATATCCCCCTTCTTGCATATTTGGTAAAAAAACGGCTTGTTGGAGCCGCTTAACCTGAGTTTTAATTGTGCCATCGGCATGCAGTTCTACTTCACGCCAGCCCGGTTGCAATGTATCCAATGTGAAAATATGATTGTGTGGTTTAAACTGAATGCAAGTGGAAGGCGTTGCCATCACTTTATATCCTTTCCACTCATCATCAACTTGTTGGTGAATATGTCCATATAAAATGCCTTTGACGTTTTTAAACGGAAGCAAAACATTCTCCAGTTCATGTGTGTTACGCAAATTATGCTGATCTAACCAAGCACTTTGCGTTGAAAGAATATGATGATGCAAAACAATAAGGGAATAACGATCGGGGTATTCTTTCAGCTTAGTTTCCAACCAATCGATTTGATATTGCCCCAAATAACCGTGCGATACACCGGAAACCTGACTATCCAACATTAAAATCTGCCAATGGTCGCCTGCCAGAATATGTTTTTTCGGGTTAATATTACCGTTACTCTGGTTCAGAATTTCAAACATTTTCGGTTGAAAATCATGATTACCCGGAATCCAAAACACGGTGTTATTCAGCGTTTTAATACCTTCGCAAAAGTGGTGATATCCTTCGTCGCTACTATCCTGAACCAAATCTCCGGTGGCAAGCACAAATTCATAGCTGAAATCACTTTGTTGAATTTCAGTTAAAACCTGCCTGAAACTAGCGTGAGTGTTAATGCCTAACAACTCTCCTTGTTCGCTTTTAAATAGGTGGGGATCGGTTATCTGGATAAAGCGTACAACATCATTTTTGCCTTGATGGACAAATGTATCTATCACAGTAAGCCTCTAATAATCTACTAAACTAGTTTTACTTTATACTGCCCTGAAAAAATTTTCATCCTTCAAAATTAAAATTTGTTATGTAGATCATATTTTTAAACGGATTTTTTATTAAAAATGATAAGTAGATCACATTTTTTCCGTTTTTTAGCTCCCCCATTCCGTTCTTAAACGTTGGTAATTAAGTTGTAACCATTGTAATCCGATAACTGCAATTCCGTTGTCAATTTTTCCCTCACAAACCCACTGATAAGCAGTTTCCCGACTAACAACATGAACCCGAATATCCTCATTTTCATCAGCCAAACCGTGTAATCCTTGTGCCAGTGAACAATCTACTTTACCTGCAAACACGTGAATGCGCTCCAACACACCGCCCGGGCTGTCCCATACACTCAGAGCATGTCGTAAGTTTTCCACCTGCACGCCTGCCTCTTCTTCACTTTCGCGTAATGCTACACCTTCCGGTGTTTCCCCTTCTTCCACCATTCCTGCAATCAGTTCCAGCAACCAAGGCGAACTAGTAAGTTTCGGGTTATATGCCCCAATGCGAACCTGTTCGACCAAAATCACCTCATCCCGCGTCGGATCATATGCAATTACGGCAGAGGCGGCGCCCTTAACCAAAAGTTCTCGCGTAACCGTACCGCTCATGCCACCGGCAAATAATTTATGGCGAAACTGAATCCGTTTTAACGTGAAAAAACCGCTATACAAGGTTTCTTCATTAAGAATTTCGATATCCTGCTGAGTAAAAGTTGGTTCTGTCATAAAAAGATTCTCTTGTAAAAAAATAGCAGTTAAGGATACCCCTAACTGCCATCAAAAAGAAGTCACCGACATGACTTTTTTAAATAATATTAAATTCAAAAAACGCTTCAGCTTTTCTTTAATCGCTCCGAGCTAACTAAAAATAATGCCACGACCATTAACAAAATAGCACCTGAAAACAATAGCGTATTAACCGGGCTGGAATGATCCACGATAATCAACCGAACCATTGCAGTAATACCGATATAAAGAAAATAACGTAGCGGAAAGTGATAGTTGGTTTTAAAATATTTCACAATTAATGCTAAAAATTCAAAATAAAGGAAATACACTACAATTTTTTCAATCAATAAATAAGACTGCTCTTTAGCATTGCCAAATAAAATTAGAAATAATTCATAGACTTCCTTGCCTAAAAAGATCACTAAAACTAATGCCAATACCGACAAGGAAATATTTAACACCCACTGCAATAAGCCTGACACGGCTTTGCCAAATCCATCATGGCTTTCTTGTAAATTTCTTTTTTCCATACCATCCTTAAAAATTAGTCCAATAACTGACCGCACTTTTTAGCGGGTAAGCTTCCGTCTTCCCGCATTCTAGGCTAAAAATACGAATCCGTAAGCTCCAAATCGCTTCATGTGAAGAGCCTTCAGCTTATTTTTAAATTTGAAAAACGCTTCAATTTTTGACCGCACTTTATCTTTATTAGGAACTGACTCCCATCAAAAGAAGCGCGTTATCATAGGAATCTTTGGAAAAACTGTGAAATAGATCAAATTATTGCGAATTAATCTGAAATAGACGTTTTAATTTTAGCGTTTTTTAGGTAGGCTAAGGAGAGTTTTTTGTGTTTGACTTTTCTAGCTGGAGGGCATTATGACAACACTTTTTGATATTGCACAAAATTGGTTAAACCAAGATCCGGATGCTGAAACGCGCGCAGAATTGACCGCACTTTTAACTGCGGCAAAAGGTGGCGATGCAAAAGCTGAAGCCGAGCTTACTGCTCGTTTTGACGGACGTTTGCAATTCGGTACCGCCGGCTTGCGCGGTCCTCTGCAAGCGGGCTCCATGGGCATGAATCGCGTGTTGGTCGCACAAGCGGCGGGCGGTTTGGCAGATTATTTAAAAGATTATGACAAACAACCTTCTATTGTGATTGGTTACGACGGTCGTAAAAATTCTGATGTTTTCGCGCGCGACACCGCTGAAATCATGGCTGGTGCAGGCATTAAAGCCTATTTATTGCCTCGCAAACTGCCGACTCCGGTATTGGCTTATGCCATTCAATATTTTGACACCACGGCTGGCGTAATGGTTACTGCAAGCCATAACCCACCGGAAGATAACGGCTATAAAGTCTATTTAGGCAAAGCTAACGGTGGCGGACAAATCGTCTCCCCTGCCGATAAAGACATTGCCGCATTAATCGACAAGGTGGCAGCCGGTAGCATTAACAACCTACCGCGTAGCCAAGATTATACTGTGTTGGATGACACCATAGTTGATGCTTACATTGCGAAAACAGCCTCCCTTGCTAAAGAGCCGCAAGTTGACATTAACTATGTTTATACCGCTATGCACGGCGTAGGCTATGAAGTATTAAGCAAAACGCTAACCAAAGCAGGCTTACCTCAGCCGCGTATCGTGGCGGAGCAAGTTTGGCCGGACGGCACCTTCCCAACAGTGAACTTCCCGAACCCGGAAGAGAAAGGCGCATTAGATTTGGCAATTCAAGTAGCAAAAGAACAAAATGCCGAATTTATCATTGCCAATGACCCGGATGCCGACCGTTTAGCCGTTGCAGTGCCGGATGCGCAAGGTAATTGGAAACCATTACACGGCAACGTGGTTGGCTGTTTCTTGGGCTGGTATTTAGCCAAACAATATCAAGCACAAGGCAAAAAAGGCGTATTAGCGTGTTCTTTAGTGTCTTCTCCGGCCTTAGCTGAAATTGCCAAACGTTATGGATTTGATTCCGAAGAAACCTTAACCGGCTTCAAATATATCGGTAAAGTACAAGGCTTGTTATTCGGCTTTGAAGAAGCCTTGGGTTATTTGGTTGACCCTGATAAAGTACGCGATAAAGACGGTATTTCCGCTGCCATCGTGTTCTTGGATTTAGTCCGTAGCTTGAAAAAACAAGGCAAAACATTGGCAGATTACGCTGATGAATTTACAAAAGAATTCGGTGCTTATGTGAGCGGACAAATTTCTATTCGCGTCGACGACCTTTCTGAAATAAGCAAATTAATGACCGCACTTCGCAACAACCCACCAAGCGAAATCGGCGGCTTCAAAGTGGCACAATTTATTGACCACACCAAAACCGAACGTCAAAACGACATTCTGGTCTTTATTTTAGAAAACGGTAGCCGACTTATTGCACGTCCATCAGGTACCGAACCGAAAATCAAGTTCTACCTTGATTCTCGTGGTACTGATGCTAAAGATGCAGAACAAGTCTTGGCTAACTTTGATAGCGCTATACGCTCCCTTCTACGCCAAGAGGCTTATGGGAAACAGGCGTGTTAAGCAATCTTAGATAAACTCATTTAGAATACTTTCTAATTCGTTTATCTTTTAATTGCATTAAAAAAACTGACCGCACTTCTAGTAGATAGCAATAATCTCAAAAAGTGCGGTTAATTTTTGTGCTTTTATACTCTTGTGAAACACGGCTAAGCGCTTTATTCCACAAAATAATGAGGGATAAAATGGCTGTCGTTGCCGGTGACGGCGGTGAAATCTTCTAGCAAGCCCATGCCGCATGCCACA
>CAJPST010000026.1 GCA_905373425.1 uncultured Mesocricetibacter sp. | reverse complement strand
CTGCCAGCTCATTGAGGGTATCCAACGATGCTGTTGGTTCATCTAAAATGAGAATCGGTGCGTCTTTTAAAATCGCGCGGGCGATAGCAAGTCGTTGCTTTTCACCGCCGGAAAAATTACTCCCAATTTCATTAACTTGCGTTTGATACCCTTGTGGTAATGCCTGAATAAAATCATGGCATTGGGCAAGTTTACAGGCGTGAATCACCTCTTCATCGGTGGCATTGGGTTTTGCCATTCGGATGTTATTTAATACGCTGTCTTGGAATAAATAAACGTCTTGAAACACCACAGAAATTAAGCGCATGAGCTGTTCTTGGCTAATATCCCGAATATCGACACCGCCGATCGTAATTTGCCCTGATTGTGGATCAGCATAACGCAATAACAAGCGGAGTAATGTTGTTTTACCACAACCGCTGGTACCCACAAAAGCATTGAGGCTGTTAGGTTTTATGTCCAGAGCAATGTCATTTAGGATAGTTTTTTCGGCATTGTAACCAAAGCATACATGCTCATAACGAATGCGATAATCTGTGGGTAATCTGCTGCCATTATTTTCCATCAATTCAGGCAATGCCATTAGTTTTTCAAATTTTTCACAGCTGATCACAAAAATTTCTAAGAGTGAAGACATTTGCACAAAGAAGTTCAATACATCTGAAATTCGCGCAATTAAAATCAGTACCGTGGCTAACAATACCCAATGGGCGCTACCGGAAATCACCCAAAATGTGCCAACAATTAATACGGCAATCAGGCTGAATTGAATGCTTGAGGTAATAATCAAATTCGGACGTTCGCCTTTTTTAGTACCGATGCATTGAATGTTGGCGACATCTTCAATCACACGGTTGAAAATATGTTGTTTGTTTTCAGTCTGCCCTGTTGATTTCAGAATTTCCAAGCCTTGCACAAACTCAATGGTTTCGCCTTTAAGTCGCTGATTAGCTTCTGCCAAAATACTAAATCCACGACGGAAAGCTTTTCTTCGCCATAAATACAGTGGCACGATAAGCGGAAAAATAATGAAGAGAAGCAGCCCAAAGCGGTAATCAAAGAAACAAAGACAAAGGGCGGCAGACACCGGTGTCACGATGCCATAAATTAGAATACTGATTAAACTGAATGCGTAATTCGTAGCTTCATTAATACTTTGGATGGCAACAGCACTGAGTTCGCCTGCACGAAATCCACTGAGGACAGCAAGAGATACTCGGCGAAGTTTTTCGCCCAGTTGACGTCTCAATTGATATGTCGCCAAAAATGAATCGCCTTTAGTGTCATAATATTCTGCCCAAATGCGGAAAAGGAGGCTGACGACTAAAAGTCCGCCACACAAAACACTCCAAAAAATAACCGCACTTTGCCTTGCCTCGGTTTGTTCTAATGCCAAAAGCAACGGATACAGCAAGCTGATAGCCACGCCGAATAAAGTCGCAGACAGTGCCGCAAAAGCGAGACAGCGTAAGAATGCGCTTTGTTGCTGTTGGGCGGCGGCAAATAAGGCGTGATAAGTTTGCCACAGGCTTTTTACGCGTTGAGTTTCGGGATTAAAGTAAGATTGCATAACATTCTCTAATGTATCGTCCAAGATTTTGCCTGTTGATATTCCGCCCAAAGGGTTTGATAGGCAGCATTGGTTTGCAACAAGGCTTGGTGGTTGCCTTGAGCGATGATTTTGCCGTTCTCTAAATAAATAATTTGATCGGCTTGGGTAATGCTAGGCAGGCGATGTGCCACCATGATCACTGTTTTATTTTGCATCAGCGCATGAAATGCCTGCATTAAATCTGCCTCGTTTTTCGCATCGGAAAAGGCAGTGGGTTCGTCTAACAATAAAATCGGGCGATTTTGTAAAAAGGCTCGGGCTATACTGATACGCTGTTTTTGTCCGCCTGACAATAATTGTCCACGTTCACCCACTTTCGTTTGATATTGCTCCGGCAAGGTCATAATAAAGTCGTGAATACGGGCTTGTTTGGCGGCATTGATAATCGCTTCCTCCGTCACATTTTCTATGCCGTAAGCGATGTTTTCGGCAATAGAGCAAGAAAATAAGAAATTATCCTGAAATACGACCGAACAATATTTCATGAGTTGATCCTGTTCCATATGACGAATATCTGCACCACCTAAAGTGATTTTTCCGCTATCGACATCCCAAAAGCGCAACAACAAATTGAGCAAAGTGGTTTTGCCGGAGCCTGAGGTGCCAATGATCGCGGTAAAACTATTTTGCGGCACGCTGAAGTCAATATTTTTCAGCGTTGCTTTGTCGGCACCATAACTGAAATTGACCTGTTCAAATTGAACGGCATAACCATTCGGCGTTTGTAACGGCAAAAGTGCGGTAGCATTTTCCAACGTTTTTATTTCGTTAATGCGTTCAATGGCAGCGCGGGAGCGTTCCAACAAATGAAACAGCCCCATGTACGGATGCATGGTTTCAATTAACCCGGCGGCTAACACTAAAAAGGCAAAAAAGCCAAAAGTGGAAAGCAGCGCAAGCGAGTGTAAATACACGCCCAACACGATCAAAAACAGCATAATCGGCATTGGTGTAAAAAGCGAACGGGCAAGACGTGTTGGTGCGCCCACTTTGGCTAAAAAAGCGAATATAACCTGATTAAAATTTTCCAATGCGGTGCTAAAACGGCTGTACGAACTTTGTCCCGCATCAAAGGTGCGAATCGTGCTCATGCCTTGAATATATTCAATAATAGCACTGTTGATTCTGCTCACGGCAGCACCGTAATCACGATAATTCAACCGACTTTTTTGCATTAAACGTTGCAGGATCGTAAACAACACGACAAGGAAAATCACCACAGCCAATGCCATTTGCCAATTTAACCAAAACAATGCCGCCAACACGAAAATCGGTGTGGAATAAGCCTCCGCTTTAAGGGGCGGTGCATCGGCAACAAAGGTGTGCAATTCGTTTACATCATCGCACAGTACTTTGGTTAAACCGCCTGACCCGATTTCATTGACTTTGCCTAACGATAATTGACTGATTTTTTTTGCAAGCTGTTGGCGTAGAATTTTTTCCAATTCAAAGGCAGCATAATGAGATTTATCGTGCGCTTTAATTTTGCAGGTGTAATACAAAATGGAAATGGCAAGCAGCGAGAAAATCTGCCAATAAGGAAACATAAAAGATTGGCTGACGGTGAACACAATGTGGATCATCAAAAGCCAAATCCCGATTTTTAAGCCTTGGGCGAAAGTTGTCAACCACATTGAGGCACGTAATTGCGCGGCAACAGGTTGACAAATTTGTTGGTGTTGTTTACTCATTGCTTAGAATCTTAACTCGGTGGAAAGTCCAATTTGGCGTTCCGGCTGACGGGTAATGTCGCCAGAGCGCGGTACGAGTAAGATATCTTTGCGTGAGTTAAGTACGTTGTCGGCATAAAGCATGATTCTGGCATGCTTAAAGTCATACGCTAAATAAACATCAAATTGGTCATAATGCCCTACTTTACCATTGGCTAAGTTGTCGGCAGTGGAATAATAACTGCTGTTGTAGCTGTAATTTGCACCGATTTCCCAATGATCAAGCAGGCTATAATGCGCGCCCAGTTTTCCGCTGAAATTTGGTGCGCGGGCAAGTTTATTCCCTTCAATGTTGCTGTTCGGATAACGTTTGATGTCGGTTTTCAATATACCGATTCCGGCATTTAACGCCAGTTTCTCGGTGGCTTGCCATTCAACGTTACTTTCCGCGCCGTAAGTGACAACTTTATCGGCATTGCGAATGACAATTGAGTTCGGCCCTAAATAGAACGGTAGTTGCATATGTTTGTAATCGTTATAGAACAAGTTGCTGTTGACACGGAGTTGCTTATCGTCGGAGGTCCAGCGGTGGTACAGTTCATAATTCCACACATATTCCGCGTCATACTCATAGCTGGTGTAAGGTGTGCCGAATGTGACGCCTGCACCGCCTGGGTTATAACCGCGTCCCACCTTGAAGCCTAAACGTTGGTTTTCATTCATTTTCCATGCAATGTCTGCTTTGGGTAGGAAGACATTGTATTTTTTATCCCGATTGATGGAGAACAATGTACTTTCACCTTTACGCTTATGATGTTCTTGTTCATAGCGGGCGGAAAGTGTGAATTCAAACGGAATTTCAGGCGTAAAGGTGATTTCGCCAAATGCCGCTTTGGTTTTCGTTTTATCGTTGAAATAGGTGGTTACGGCAGTTGGATTCACTCGGCTACGCGGCATAGTGACGTGTTCGTCTTGTTTGGCGTTAAAGTAGAATAAACCCAATAAACCGCGATACTTCTCGCCCTCATATTTCACCATTGGTTCGATTTGAAATTCATTGCCGTCCACTCGTGCCGGCACGCCGCTGGTGGTGTATGGCGAGGTGGTTTTTCGGTCATGAATAAAATGGGTGTAAACCAATTTATTTTCCAGTTTCCAATGATCCGATAATTGATAGCCAATATCCCAAATGGTACTGGCGGAACGAGTTTGAAACACAGGACGTTCCGGCGTGTAGCGTGGCGAATTGGGTTGGATCTCCGCTTCACTTTGTGGTGCACGGGCGTTTAAGTGATTAAAGGTTAAACGGCTGTAGAGTTCCGGAATAGCGGAAGGCGTCCACAACAATTTAGCGCGGGTAGTGGTAGCTTTAAACCAACGCGGATTACCAACGGGATCGTAATGCGGTAAACCAACGGAGGTTTCCCGTTGTTGATGATCCACGCTTAAACGAAAAGCCAGTTCATCTTTTATTAACGGGCCAGAAATCATGGCCGAGGTTTGCGCCAATCGATGATTACCCATATTCAATTTGGCCGCCCCTTCCCAATCTTGTGTCGGATCGTTGCTAGTCATCACCACGGCGCCGGCAATAGCATTACGCCCTTGGGCATAGCTTTGTGCGCCACGATAAATTTCTACCTGTTTCATATCCCACAGGGATTTTGTACCGAACGCCAGTTCGTTATAGCTGGAAGTTCTGCCGTCAATTTGCATATTTAGTCGTGGGCGTGAACCTGCAAAAAATGCCACCGCGCCTACTGCCGGGCCGGACCCGTCAACACCACGCACAGTGGGTAAGTCATTACCCAAGCCGGTATCTAAAATATTCACATCGCGTTTTAATAATTGGGTAGCAGACAGTAAATTGGCTTCTCGTTTGAATTGATCACCAGTTACCACAGTTGTGCTTGAACCAGTCGAAGATTGACTACGTTCAAATTTCTCACCGGTCACTGTGATTTCGTCTAACATCATTGGTTGATTAATTTCTTTCGCATACGAAAAATATGAATAACAGCCTACTAAACAAAGGGTTATAAAATTTAATGGAGAATGTTTATTTTTCATTAGCACACCTTAAAAGTTTACATTTTTTATTATAAAAACTAAATAATGTAAACTTAACATAACCTAAAATGAAAAGTAAATAATAATTTTTCTCAAATATAATATTTGACACTTCACAATTTTTGGCTATGTTATTGTCAGTTAAGGAGAAAAAATGAAAAAAGATTCTGTATTAAAGCAAGCTGCAGTGACGCTTTTTTATGAGCAAGGCTGGATTGCCACGTCTATTGCAGAGATCTGCCGACTGGCAAAGGTTAGCAGAGTAACTTTTTATAAGCACTTTCCAACGAAAGAAGCACTGGTAAAAATCGTATTTGAAGAACAAAAAAATAAAATGCGCCTTGAATTTGAGCAATTGTTACATGATCGCGCAGATTTAGCGACAGTTATTCAACGTATTCTGACCATGCAACAGGAAGCCATGACAACGCTTTATTCCGCATCTGTATTAGCAGATCTAAATGCTCATCAAGATGAAGAATTACAGCTTTTTTTTCAAAAAATGACTCAAGAAAAATACGAATATATGCACTATTTCTTTAGTATGTTACAGCAACGTAAGGTCATTCGGGATGATTTTCCTATTGCGTTAATTGATGTATTGCTCCAAAAAATAGACGAAATGTTAAATACGCCGATGTTACAACAGCATTACCACAATAATGAACAGCAGTTATTAAAAGACGTTTTGCAGTTTTTTATGCATGGCATTGCCTATCAAAATGCTGAAAATTGAAGCTACAAAAAGATAATGAATGACCGCACTTTTAAATTTATCTGATGTTTTTTGTTTGTGTCTTGAGTACCAAACAACACTAGCTAAAATAACAGTTAAAGCCTTTTTCTTACCGTTATGCTAAAATCCATTCCGATTTAACTTGGAGCCAACCGCATGCAAACTATTCCGATTGAGCAATACGGCGAATTGCTAGACAAAAAGCATGAAAAACTAACCGCACTTTTTGCGCCTTTTAATGCGCCTGCATTAGAAGTGTTCGCCTCGCCACCACAGCATTATCGGATGCGTGCAGAGTTTCGTTTGTGGCATGACGACGGCGATTTGTATCATATTATGTTCGACCAACACTCACGCCAACGTTATCGGGTGGATGATTTTCCCATTGCAAACGAATTAATTAACTGCATGATGAAGGCACTTTTACCACTGTTAAAAGAGCAGCAAGTTCTAAAACATAAATTGTTTCAGGTGGACTACCTTAGTACTCTGAGCGGTGAGATTCTCGTCAGTTTGCTATATCACACCCCATTGAATGAAGAATGGGAACAGGCTGCTTGCAGACTAAAAGAGCGGTTAACAGAACAGGGATTTTGTGTGCAACTTATCGGGCGGGCGACTAAGCAAAAGATTTGTTTAGAACGTGATTATGCTGATGAGGTTCTGTCGGTTAAGGGGAAAAATTATGTGTATCGTCAGGTGGAAAACAGCTTTACTCAACCAAATGCAGCAGTGAATTGTAAAATGCTGGAATGGGCGATAAATTGCACCCAAAACAGCCAAGGAGATTTACTGGAACTCTATTGTGGTAACGGTAATTTTTCTATCGCCTTGGCGCAAAATTTTCGTAAGGTATTGGCGACAGAGGTGGCTAAACCTTCTGTCGCAGCCGCGCAATCTAATATTTCAGCAAACGGCGTAAATAATTTGCAGATTGTCCGTATGTCGGCAGAAGAATTTACGCAAGCAATAAACGGTGTACGTAAATTCAACCGCTTAAACGGCATTGATTTGCAATCCTATGAATGTCATACCATTTTTGTTGATCCGCCACGTGCAGGATTGGATCCCGATACGCTACTGCTAGTACAAAATTATGATCGGATTTTATACATTTCCTGTAATCCTCATACCTTATGCGACAACTTGCAAACCTTGAGTCAAACTCATTACATTGAACGGGCTGCATTATTCGATCAATTCCCTTACACCGAACATATGGAAAGTGGCGTATGGTTGATCCGAAAATAAGCGTACAACTAATCTCAGAGCAAAAAACAGCGGAAAATTTCACCGCACTTTGTGCCCAACAAGGCTTGCGACATAACCCTGATTCCCTGTTGGCATTGGTGCAAGCCGAAATTAACGGTCAGACACGGCTTGAATTACGTAAACTGGACGAACCTAAATTGGGGGCGGTCTATGTGGATTTTGTCAGCGGCGTAATGGCACACCGACGTAAGTTCGGTGGTGGACGGGCTGAAGCAGTTGCCAAAGCGGTGGGGGTAAAAGGTGACGAATTGCCGAGTGTCATTGATGCCACTGCCGGCTTAGGGCGCGATGCCTTTGTTTTGGCCTCCGTCGGTTGTAAAGTACGCTTAATTGAACGACACCCGGTGGTATTTTTATTGTTGCAAGACGGGTTACAACGGGCTTATGCCGACACGGAAATTGGCGCAATGCTGCAAGCCAATTTGCAACTTTTAAATGTTAAGCATTTGTCCGAATTGAATCCGGAAACAGATTTTACTGATGTGGTTTATCTTGATCCAATGTATCCGCACAAACAAAAATCTGCCTTAGTCAAAAAAGAAATGCGCTTGTTTCAACATCTTGTCGGTGGGGATTTAGATGCAGATCAATTACTTGAGCCGGCGTTAAATCTTGCCCGCAAGCGCGTGGTGGTTAAACGCCCCGATTATGCTGAATTTCTTGCTCAAATCCCACCGCACTTTAGTCGCCAAACCAAAAATCATCGGTTTGATATATACTCATGTCTAGCTAATAAATAAGTTCACGGCAACTCCGATTCTCTGCAAGGAGAAAGCGAAGATTTCCCACCCAGCCAAACTTATTTCCTATAAAATCACACATATTTTAGAGAGATTTGAAAAACGTTCCGAACACACCTATGCAAAACAATTTGCAGTGATTTTTTCTTTCAACACAATTTTTATGGTATGCTGTCTTCCTGAAAGACCATCATTTTAACCATAATATGTTTGTCGTATTCAGCAAAGAGGATTCCCGATTTGAAATTGCCTACCCTGCATTTTGCAAAAATATTCTTTATCCTTTTAACTTTTCTCAGCAGCACCACATTTGCCTCTCAAAAACTCTATGTTTATAACTGGACAGAGTACATTCCTTCAAGCCTACTGGCACAATTCACCCAAGAAACCGGTATTGAGGTCATTTATTCCACTTTTGAAAGTAATGAAGAAATGTATGCTAAATTAAAGTTAATTAAAGGTGGATATGATTTAGTGTTTCCGTCCAGTTATTATGTGGGCAAAATGGCAAAGGAAGGAATGTTACAAAAAATCGACCATACTAAGTTAAAAAACTTCCATCAAATCACACCCAATCTCTTGAATAAACCTTTTGATCCTAATAACCAATATTCTCTGCCTTACGTTTATGGTTTGACAGGCATCGGCGTGAATACAGCAAACATCAGCGACATTAACCATATCAACATCTGGGCAGATTTATGGAGACCGGAATATAAAGGGAAGGTTTTATTAACTGCCGATTCCCGCGAAGTGTTTCATTTAGCATTATTACTTAACGGAGATTCTCCCAATGCCACTCAAAAAAGTGAAATTAAAGCAGCCTACGAACGTCTAACCAAGTTAATGCCGAATGTGCTGGCGTTTAATTCGGATTCACCGGAAGTGCCTTATCTACAAGGCGAGGTGGATTTAGGAATGATTTGAAACGGCTCAGCATTTCGCGCTATGAAAGAAAATCCTAATATCCGCTTTATTTATCCAAAAGAAGGAGCCATTTTTTGGATGGATAATTACAGCATTACTAAAACAGCGAAAAATGTGTCTGCTGCCTATCGGTTTATCGATTTTATGCTACGCCCGGAAAGTGCCAAAACCGTCATTGAAACCATGGGATTTTCCATGCCGAATGAAGGCGTCAAAGCCTTATTAAACGAAAAAGACGCCACAAGCCCGGTATTATTCCCACCAGCTGCCGAAATTGAAAACGGTGTTTTACAGGCCGATGTAGGCGAAGCGATTGATACTTATGAAAAATATTGGAACAAATTAAAAACCAATTAAGCTACTATCGCAAAATTTATTACGTTACAAGGATAAAAAGACAGAGTTTTCATTAAACTACAGAACTCCAATTACTTGAAATGAATGCATTTCCGAGTCTTGCGTGTAAGTAAACCTTAACGGTAAAAGTGCGGTTGAAAAAATCATCGTTTTTTTGACCGCACTTTTGTAATTTGTCAGATTAAATTTGAGCTTTTATAAATTATGCATAAACCCAACATTACAATGGCATGCGTAGTGCATTGCAAAGGAAAATTCTTATTTGTAGAAGAAATTGAACATGGGAAACGCACATTAAACCAACCGGCCGGGCATTTGGAAAAAGGCGAAACCTTATTACAAGGCGCTAGCCGTGAACTGGCGGAAGAAACCGGAATTAATGCACAAATGCAGCATTTAGTGAAAATTTATCAATGGCATGCGCCACGTTCCAATACGGATTTTTTACGCTTTACTTTTGCTCTCGAATTGGAGGATTGGGTTGAAGCTAAGCCGCAGGATACCGATATTACGCGAGGTTTATGGCTAACATTGGATGAATTTAACGAATTTATCCGGCAGGAAGGGCAATGTGCGCGCAGTCCGTTAGTAATCCAATCCATCCACGATTATTTGCGCGGAGAATATTATCCGTTGGAATTATTGTGTGCCTTTTCCTGATTAACGTGAAAGTGCGGTAATAAAAAATGCCATTTTATCCAATAAAAATGCGGTCTAAATCGACCGCACTTTACTTCTTTCTACTCTTGTTTAATAGATCGTTTACAGCAATATATTAGCTAAAACCAGCCCGATAATAATACAGAAGAGCATGCTCAACAGCCCCGGTATCATAAAGCTGTGGTTGAAAATGTATTTACCGATTTTTGTAGTTCCCGTGGTATCAAAGTCGATAGAAGCAATGATCGGGCCGTAGTTCGGTACGAAGAAGTAACCGTTAACCGCCACAAATACCCCAATTAATACCGCAGGTTCAATACCTAATGCAATACCGACTGGGAACAAGGTCGCTACGGTTGCTCCTTGGCTATTCACTAATACGGAAAGTATGAAAAGAGCAAAAGCAAACGTCCAAGGTGCGGTTTCTACCAAGCCTTTCACCATGTCTTTCACTTCTGTCATGTGTGCTTGCATTAAGGTGTCGCCTAACCACGCAATACCAAAAATAGCGATAACCGCACGCATACCGGCATGGAATACGGAGCCTTTAGTAATTTCATCACCGTTCGGTTTACAAAACAGAATGATTAATGCACCAACACTCAACATAACGATTTCAATGGTATGCGCCATTCCCATCGGTTTGCCGTCAAACGTAGGACGTAAACTAGGAACTGCACCCATTAATACAACCAATACCGCGCCGAATAAGAACAATCCAACTGACATTTTTGCCGTCGGTTTGAGTTTTATTTCAGTAGGGCCAGTATTTGCGTTATTGTCTTTCACGTATTCCGGATCTTGTAAACGGCGTTGATATTCCGGATCATCTTTCAGTTCTTTACCCATTTTATTGACAAACACACAAGCCAAACCGATACCTAAAACTGTGGCAGGAATAGTAACCATTAAAATGTTGCCTAAATTGAAGCCTTTAGGCTCAAGAAATGCCGCAACTGAAACTACTGCCGCTGCAATCGGGCTGGCAACAATCGCAAACTGGGAAGCGATAACCGCCATAGAAAGCGGACGTTCAGGGCGTACGCCGTTGTGGCGCGACACTTCAGCAATAACCGGTAATACGGAATAAGCAACGTGCCCGGTTCCGGCTAGAAAAGTAAATAACCAAGTAACGGCCGGTGCCATAAAAGTGATATATTTAGGATTACGACGCAGGATATTGGTAGCGATTTTGATCATATAATCCAAACCGCCTGCTGCTTGCATAGAAGATGCCGCCGCAACCACCGCCATAATCATAAACATTACGTCAATCGGTAAACCCGCAGGTTTTAAACCGCAAACGAAAGAGAGAATCGCCAAGCCTAAACCGCCGAATACCCCTAAACCGATACCGCCGACGCGCGCACCGATCAGGATACACACCAGTACAATGGCGAACTGATATAAAAACTCGAAGGACATAATAACTCCTGATTTATTTATTTCTGATAAAACTCGAAAAAAAACGACCGCACTTTTTGCATCGTTTTTTCCTTTTTTGACAATGATTTCATAAGCAAAACGCAAATCATTGTGTGACCTCTGAAATCTGGGCTAATATACCAACAAATAGCCATTATCGCCATAATATAGATCAATAAAAGTGTAATAGTTTCTTTGAAAGATCAACAAAGTGCGGTTATACTTAGCACTCGTTTTTACAACCGTTTTATTTTGAGAAGAAAATGGAAGAATTTATGCCGATGGCAATCCAATTTGCCAAAAATCATACCTTGATGGTCGCCGGTTGGATTGGAGTGTTTGTTGCCACGATTTACACTTTTATTAAAGAAGCAACCAGTAAGGTTAAAGTGATAGAAAATGCCGAAGCGGTGCGTCTGATGAACAACGAAGACGCGGTAGTGATTGATTTGCGCAGCATTGACGAATTCAAACGCGGGCATATCATCAACAGCCAGCAATTCGTGCCGACTGATATTAAAAATCATAATCTCGGCAAGTTAGAACAGCATAAAGAGGTGCCGGTAATTTTAACCTGTGCGACCGGTCTTAGCTCACGTTTCTCAGCCGAAATTCTGGCAAAACAAGGCTTTAGCCGCGTGTACAGTTTAAGGGAAGGCATTGCAGGCTGGAATGCGGCAAACCTGCCTTTGGTTAAATAATTTAAACGAAACAAACATTTAAGGATTATTTCGATGACAGAAGAAAACAAAGATGTAGCCGCAACAGCGGAAGCAACAGAAGAACAACAAACACAAGCGGTATTACAAATTCAACGCATTTATGTGAAAGACGTGTCTTTTGAAGCACCGAATTTACCACATATTTTTAACCAAGAATGGAAACCAAATCTGAAATTTGATTTAAGTACTCAAGCTAAACAATTAGCTGATGACTTATATGAAGTAACATTGAATATTTCCGTTGAAACCACATTAGAAGACAGTGGTGATGTTGCTTTTATTTGCGAAGTACAACAAGCGGGCGTGTTCACTATCAGCGGTTTGGAAGATATGCAAATGGCGCATTGTTTGACTTCGCAATGCCCGAATATGCTGTTCCCTTATGCGCGTGAACTAGTGTCTAACCTGGTTAACCGCGGCACATTCCCGGCATTGAATTTATCGCCGGTCAACTTTGATGCGTTGTTTATGCAATATTTGGAGCGTCAAGAACAAGAAAATGCCGAGCAGGAAACGCAAAGCGAAACTCAGCATTAATCGTAAAATAAATTTATTAGGCATCTTTTTAGATGCCTATTTTTTTATGTGTATTCCGCAAATTTTAGCTAGCAACTTATGGTGTTAGGCCTCTAAAGTGCGGTCGTTTTTTTGCTTACTTTTGCCTTACTCCCAATAAAAACTGTCATGCCCGATTTATGAAAAAATAGACATATATCGGGCATTATTTTTTATGTAAGAACAGCGGTTAATGTGATCACCATCACAAATACGGCATGAAAAAATAGAATTTCTATTTAACTTTCGCAGATTATGAAAGAATCATTTCAGGTAGACGACAGCAGTTACTTCGGAAACCATCAAAGATGTATTGATTGTCATGCGATTTAATATAAGGAATACCTGATGAAAAAACAATATGCTGCAACTTGGGAATCCGTCAAAACCCACTCCTTACCTGATTGGTTTGATGATTACAAATTTGGTATTTTTATCCATTGGGGAATTTATTCTTTTCCCGCTTATGCACCGCTAACTTGGGAATTAGGCGAAGTTGATATTGACGAACAGTGGTTCTGCAACAATCCTTATGCCGAGTGGTATTTTAATTCAATTAATGTCAAACAAGGCCCGACTTACGAGCATCATATAAAAACCTACGGTAAAGATTTTGCTTATCGTGATTTTCTACCAATGTGGAAAGCAGAAAAATGGCAGCCTGCAGAATGGGGGAATCTGTTTAAACGAGCCGGAGCAAAATATGTCGTATTAACCACTAAACATCACGATGGTTTTTGTCTTTTCCCAAGCCGATATACCGATTATCACTGCCTGAATTACGGGCCGAAACGCGATATTATGGGGGAATTAACCGAAGCAGTTAGAGCTCAAGGGTTAAAAATGGGAGCATATTACTCCGGTGTTATTGATTGGACGTTTTCCAATATGCCGATATTCACTGAAAGCCAAAATATGTCAAATGCCTGCCCGACTTATGCTTATGCCGATTATGCCTACAATCATTACAAAGAATTGATCGACCTCTATCAACCTTCCGTATTATGGAATGATATCGGTTGGCCGACACAGGGCGAACATATGCTACCGAGCTTATTTGCCTACTATTACAATCAAGTTGAAGAAGGTGTTGTTGACAATCGTTGGAACGATTTATGGGGTGATTTTAAACATAAAGAATACAAACACGGGGAGGTTTCCCGTGAGCAAAAATGGGAAATGTGCCGAGGCCTAGGGTTATCTTTCGGGTATAACCAAAATGAAAGTGATGACAGCCTAATTTCAGTTAAAAACCTAGTTTCCATGTTAGTCGAAATTGTCGCCAATAACGGAAACTTACTGTTAAATGTAGGACCTCGGGCAGATGGCACTATTCCGGAAGGTCAGGCAGAGCGTTTAATTGCACTGGGAGAATGGCTCGCAGTTAACGGCGAAGGAATCTATTATTCCAGATGTAGTCGTTATCCAACGGAAAAAATAGGCGAACTGACCTTATCTTATACAAAAGTGCGGTCAGATTTATATCTGTTTGTTGACGGTTTACAAAGCGGGAAAAATAGTTTGCCGTTGAATATTTACGGTGAATTGGAAGCATTACATCCTGAATTAAGTTTTTGGGTTGAAAATACACCACAAGGTCGGGTATTGCATATTGAAAATTATCAACCTGATTGGTACGTATTAGGGTTTAAAATTGCAAATGCGGAGGCATAATTATGACTACAGTATCAAGCCGTTTTATTGATTTTATGAATGCCCACGTTGCTCCGGTGGCAAAACGGATGGAAAATCAACCGCATATTTCCGCCATTCGGGACGGTTTTATTGTCGTGCTACCGTTTCTTATCGTTGGTAGCTTTATTATGATTTTGCTAATTCCACCGTTTGACGAAAACACCCAAAATTCTTTCGGTCAAGCATGATGGTCTTTTGCACATTGGGCAAGTGGCTATGGCTGGAGTTTTTTCCAAATGTCTTTTAATGCCATTTCATTATTTACCTCTGCAAGTATTGCCTATAATTTAGCAAAAGCCTATAAACGTGAACCACTACCGGCAGCTTTTCTGTCAGTGATGACTTTTTTATTGGTTGCTGCTCCGGTTAAAGACGGTGCAATGGATATTAAATTTTTTGGTGGAATCGGACTATTTTCTGCGATCTTCATTGCAATTTACACCGTAGAATTAACTCGTTTATTAGAGTTCTTAAAAATCCGTATCCGCTTACCAAAAGAAGTACCCAATGCTGTGGCTGAATCATTAAATATTGTTATCCCGATTCTTGCCGTGTTATTGACCCTGTACCCTTTTACGCTATGGATAGAACATTCCACAGGTTCCAGCATTCCGCAATTAATCATGGATTTTATGGCGCCACTGATCAAAGTAAGTGATTCTTTAGGTGCGATTTGCTTGTTTGTTTTCGCGACCCATTTGTTATGGTTTTTAGGCATCAACGGTTCGTTAGTATTGATGCAACTGTGGACTCCGTTTTTATTGCAAAATATGGCTGCCAACTTAGCGGCGTTTCAAGCAGGCGAGCCATTACCATATATTATCACTAACTCATTTTGGGATTTTTATATTGTACATGGTACCTCTGGTGGGGTTATAGCCTTAGCATTTTTGCTGGTACGCAGTAAATCCGCTCATCTACGTTCTATCGGAAAAATTGGTTTGGTTCCATCCTTTTTCTCTATAGGCGAACCGATTGTATATGGTGTTCCGATGGTGGTGAATCCGCTATTCTTTATCCCATTAATTTTTGCGCCAATGGCAAACGCTATTATTGCTTATTTATTACTAGATTTTAATTTAATTCACCGTATCTATTTAATGGCTCCTTGGACAACTCCGGCACCGATAGGTGCGTATTTGGTTTCGGCCGGTGATATTTGGGCTCCTGTTTTAAGCGTAAGCCTAATTATTCTCGACATTATCATTTATTATCCGTTTTTCAAAATGTATGAACGAATCTGTGTAGAAAAAGAGCAATCTAAAGATGCCGAAACCCTAGAACAAGAGCGTCTGATGGAAGAAAGAGCCAGAAGTGCCGCGCAATAATAATTTATTAATAAGAAATTAGCTCAAAAATTGACCGCACTTTAGGGAAGAAGCTTAAAGTGCGGTTGTTTTTTTGCCTTTTTTCAACTTGCAATCATACGATTGGCAGGGGTAAACTAATAT
>CAJPST010000025.1 GCA_905373425.1 uncultured Mesocricetibacter sp. | reverse complement strand
CATACCAACGCAGACGGAACAGGTTAATTCCCAAGGATTGAGCGGATTCGTCGCTTAAATTGAGTAAATTTAAGCGGCTGGCAAAGAAGAGGCAAAAGAGAGCGCTCGATAGCAGAAACGGCCAAATAGCGTGCCATTCGTTCCAACGGGCGTGAGAAATGCCGCCGGCAAGCCAACTCATTACGCCAAAGGCATGATCTTCCGACATAATTAACACTAATTTGGTAAGGGCAGTACACAATAACGACACGGCAATCCCCGCCAAAATAACGCGACTGCGATCGCCACTACTGTCTTTCCACGCGTTGCTGATCAACATTACAACCAACCAGCTGATTCCACCGCCGATACTTGCCACTAAGGCAATACTATAGCCTGATAATAAGGCCGGGCTAATGGCACTCGCCGTTACCATGGCCAAACTTGCGCCGGAATTGACGCTTAATAGCGTTGGTGAGGCTAGTGGGTTGCGGGTGATGGTTTGTAATAATGCCCCGGCTACCGCCAAATTGGCGCCTAATGCGATCGCCACTAACGCCCGCGGAAAGCGTAAATCAACCACAGTGATCTTGGCCAATTCATCGCCATTGGGGAAAAAGGCGTTTAGCGCATCTAATGGTGAAATTTCAATAGGGTAGCATAAAAACAGGCTTCCCCATAACAGGAAAGCCAGTCCTAGCAGGGGCAAGCCCCAACGAAAAGCTGTGCCAAACATTATTTTTGATTAACGAATTGTTCAACTTGTTTTGCCATGATCTCACTGGCCGTAATGCCGCGTCCGCGTGCCCACATATCGGCATTGACGCTAAATACACGTTTGGCTTTTACGGCAGGAATGGCTTGCCATAAAGGTTCAGTTTCCCATTTGTGGGCGATACTTTCTTGGCGATAGTGGGCGATAAACATATAGTCCGGTTTTTCCATCACTAATTGCTCAAGATTGATTTCAGCAAAGGCTTGAGTGGCGTTTGGTAATTTTGGCGAGTTAAAACCTAGAACACCAAGGAAGCTGGCGACATAACCACTGTCATTTTGTAAATTGAATTTGTCTTCGCGGGAAGTGCCGAAAATCCCTTTTTTGCCTTTCACATTGATATTTTGCGCAATGCTTTCGATAGTTTTATTGTGTTTATCAATTTGCAATTTCATTTCACCGCCTTTGCCGACAACATCGCCGATTTTTTGTGCCGTATCAAGATTCTCCTGATAGCTTTCATGACGGGAATCAAACATCATGGTCGGAGCGATTTTTTTCAATTCTTCATACACTGCTGTGTGACGGGAAGGATCGGCGATAATTAAATCGGGTTTTAATGCGGCAATGGCTTCAAGACTTGGTTGCGAACGGGTACCGACAGATTGCCAAGGTTGAATCTTATCGCGCACTTCCTGCAAAATACGGGTTTTATCGTTGTCATCGGCAACGCCGACCGGGCTAACACCGACTTGAGCAAGGGCATCAACGAAAGAATATTCTAATGCGACAATGCGACTTGGGGTTTGATCAATAGTGAATTCACCTTTAGCATCGGTGACGGTCACAGCACTTGCCGTCACAGAAGCCATAAGGAAAAGAGAAGTAAGGGTTGCTTTGACGAATTTTTTCATTTCCGAGTCCTCTGTCATTATAAAAAGCATAGGAGCTAAATTATACACAGAACTTAATATTGAGAATAGTTTTTTTTAACCTCCGACCACATCAATGATTATTACTTTCGATTGTAATTCTAAACGCATTGGCATACTAAAAAACATAGCCTGAAGTAACGAAAAAGTAGCATTAGAATAAATAGTAGAGCCTCCCGACAATGAATAAAATGCTCAGTTTTATGTTTTAGTATATTTATTTTACGATTAATAAGTGAATGGTAGTGCGGATTATAGCCATAATAAAAATCTCCATTGAGTTAAATAGCCAATGGAGATCTTAATATCTCGAATAGTTAGTTTTTTCTACAACAGCCACATAATCCTGAAAATTTATTGCGATTTTTAACCGCACTTTTGTTTTAGGCTTGTCGCTTTGGGTTTACAAGATTACTTTAATCTTTTAATTCCTGAATTTTCTTAATCACGTTACTGGTGGAACACCCGTTTTCAAAGTTCAGTACTGTTACATCCCCACCATTTGCCCATACCTCTTTTGCGCCCGCGATGTCTTCAGGTTGGTAATCTCCGCCTTTAACCAATAGATCAGGCAGAATTTCACCAATTAAGCGTTGTGGCGTGTCTTCATCAAAAGCTACCAACCAGTCTACCGAAGAAAGCCCAGCCAGTACAGCCATACGTGAAGTCAGGTCATTAATTGGGCGGGTGTCGCCTTTCAAGCGTTTCACCGAGTTATCGGTATTTACTGCAACAATTAACCGGTCTCCCAGTTTACGGGCATTTTCTAAATAAGAAACATGTCCCGGGTGCAAAATATCGAAACAGCCGTTAGTCATAACGATTTTTTCACCGCGACCTTTTGCCAGCGTCACAGCATTTTTTAGCTCGGGTTCACTCATAATTCCAAATCCTGTAGTGCTTCTGCCGTGAATAGCATTTTCCAATTCAATGACAGAAACAGTAGATGTACCGAGTTTGCCAACCACAATACCGGCCGCCACATTTGCCAAATAGCAGGCTTCTTCAAAAGTTCGTCCGTCTGCTAAGGCGGTTGCCAACACACTGATCACCGTATCTCCCGCACCTGTAACATCAAACACCTCTTTGGCTTCTGTCGGCAGATGGAATGCCGGTTGATTTGGGCGTAACAATGTCATGCCTTTTTCCGAACGGGTTATTAGAAGTGCGGTCAGATTAATGTCCGAAATTAATTTTAGCCCTTTTTCTATAATTTCTTCTTCGCTACGACACACACCAACTACTGCTTCAAATTCCGACATATTCGGAGTAAGCAAGGTTGCGTTGCGATAGCGCTCAAAATCTGTCCCTTTTGGATCAATTAATACAGGAACATTGGCATCGCGTGCAATTTGGATCATGTGCTGTACATCGTTTAACGTGCCTTTGCCGTAGTCGGACAGGATCAAAGCGCCGAAATTTTTGACCGCACTTTGTAGTTTCTGTAACAGCGATTCACTACGTACGTTTTGAAAATCTTCCTCAAAATCAAGACGTAATAATTGCTGATGACGGGATAGAATTCGTAGTTTAGTAATGGTTGGATGAGTGTTAAGCTTAATAAAATCACAGTCAATTCGTTGTTTTTCCAATAATGCCGTTAATGCTGCCCCTGCTTCATCTTGTCCGGTTAAACCTAATAACTTGATGGGAACATTGAGTGAAGCAATGTTCATCGCTACGTTTGCTGCGCCACCGGCACGTTCTTCGTTTTGTTGGACGCGCACAACGGGTACGGGAGCTTCCGGTGAAATTCGGTTGGTTGCGCCGAACCAATAGCGATCAAGCATAACATCACCTAACACCAATACTTTTGCCCGTTGGAATTGTGCTGAATATTGAGCCATCTTATTTTCCTTTTCGAATAATTTGAAAATTTTTGCCAATTTTACCATAGGGTAAGCCGATTGGCTTAAAATTTGCGTAAATTTCCGTTAAACTATAACTTTTAAATTTTTGTATTCATTGCGATTTGTGGTATGGCTAAAAATCATCTTCCTGCTTTTCAATTGTCTTTTCTCAAACCGAGGTATTGGGGACTTTGGCTAGGCTTAGGGCTTTTCCGCCTGATTTTATTGTTGCCTTATCCGTTATTAAGATGGATTGGTGAAGGGTTGGGGAGCTTATTTGCCAAATTATCTGTAGGAAAACGACGTGCTAAAATTGCTCGGCGTAATCTTGAATTATGTTTTCCCGATTATTCTACCGAACAAATCGACTCCATTTTGCAAACTAACCTCAAATCTACCGGAATGGCGATCATTGAAACCGGAATGGCATGGTTTTGGTCTGATAAACGGATTAAAAAATGGTCAAAAATTGAAGGCTTGCAATACCTGAAAGAGAATTTAAATGACGGTATTATTTTTGTCGGCGTGCATTTTCTTACCCTTGAATTGGGGGCGCGGATTGTGGGCATTCATCAACCGGGAATTGGAGTTTACCGTCCGAATGACAATCCAATGATGGACTGGTTGCAAACCAGAGGGCGGCTGCGTTCTAATAAAAATATGCTTGATCGCAAAGATTTACGTGGGATGATTAAAGCATTACGCAGTGGCGATATTATTTGGTATGCGCCGGATCACGATTATGGACGTAAAAATGCGGTATTTGTGCCGTTTTTTAGCGTGCCTGACGCGGCCACCACTACAGGAAGTTACTATCTTTTACGTTCCTCTCCGAATAGCAAAGTGATTCCGTTTGCTCCATTACGTAATGCTGACGGTTCGGGTTATACGGTTACTATCTCTGCGCCGGTGGATTTTAGCGATTTAACCGATGAAACTGATATTGCTACACGAATGAATCAGGTGGTGGAAGGGGAAATATTAAAAGGGGTAGAGCAATATATGTGGTTGCACCGCCGCTTTAAAACCCGTCCTGATGGTAATGACGGTAGTTTATATCGGGATTAAATATCCGATTAATTTTTTACTTTTACTCCCACTTCCTGCACGCTGTTTCTACCCTGATCGTCAGTGACGGAAATCTGATAATGGCCGCTGTTCTTTGGTTGCCAAAAGAGCGGTTGGTTTTTTTGCGATTCTCCCAAATAACTCTTATTCACAAACCAATACAACGTTTTGACTTCTCCGGTTACTGTTGCAGTGAGCGGAATTTTTCCGTTTGTATCTAAATGATACTGGCGACCGGCAAGTGGCGAAGTAATTTTCGGATTGTCGGCATATTGGCGCAATGTTTGATGCTGTACCACATATGGGCAAGCAGGATTGACTATCGGTGTGCGTTTCATAATACCCGCCTGGGCGAAAACCGCTTGAAAATCACTTGACCAGATTTCATAAGTTTTGGATTCAGTCAGTAATGGATCGTAAGGTGGGCAAGCGAGTAAATCAGAACCTTTTTGTACTATAAAAGATTGATGAATACGGCTGACTTTGATCGGAGATTTTCCGGGAATAAAAAGTGTTTTTATTTTTTGTGTGCAATATTGATTTGGCAGATTACCGTCTGCAGCGCAGACTTCAATGTTTTTAATATTCACATCGGGCGGCGCGGAAATATCCGTCATTTGTGGCTCACCGGTAATTATAGCATCAGCAAGTTGAACAAACAGAGGTGCGGCAAGATTACGCCCGATAAAATTTGGATTATTTCTATTATTAAAATGGCCGAACCAAACAACCAAGGTATAATGCCCAAAATATCCCGCCGTCCAAGCATCGCGCAGGCCATTTGAGGTACCTGTTTTCCAATATAACGGCAAGCGTGTTTGTAATGCTTTATCCTGAATATCAGGACGCGGATTTTGACGCAAAATGTCGTTAATCATCACCGCACTTTCCGGGCTTAATAATTGTTTAGATGATGCATTTTCATTATTTTTTAACCATTTTAGCGGTTGCCATTTTCCATGATTGGCAAGCATGGCGTATAACGAGGCAATCTGCTGCATATTTAATTCTGCGCCGCCCAACACCAAAGCTAATCCATAATGTTCTTTGGCTTTTGGTAAATTCATTTGCGCTTGTTGTAAAAAGTCATATAAATCCGGATTCTTTAATTGTGCGGCAAGTTCAATCGCGGGGATATTACGGCTTTGAATTAATGCCTGAGTGACGCTAACAGGGCCTAAAAAATTACCTTCATAATTTTCAGGCTGATAATCGTTAAAATTTGTCGGTAGGTCTTTTAAAACGGTTTTAGGGTGAGCAACTCCTTGTTCAAACGCTAGTGCGTAAATAAATGGTTTCAGCGTCGAACCGTAGGAACGTTTTGCTGCCGTGCCGTTGATTTGCCCTGAAATCTTTCGGTTGAAATAATCTCCCGAACCAACTAGCGCCTTCACTTCCATTGTGCTGTTATCCACCAGCAAAACCGAAAAATTATCGATACCGTGTTTGGCTTGCCGGCTTAAATAACGAAAAGCGACACGTTCAACTAAACGTTGCAAATTGCTATTTAGCGAGCTGTAAATATGTTGCTGTTGAGGAAACTGACGCAATAGCTGTTCGCTGAAGTGCGGTGCGAAAAATGGAAGTTTTTCCAAAGGTCTTAGCGGATAACTCAGATGAAAATCGGTTTGCCATTTTTGGTCTTCAGGATGAACGGAGAGCCAGCGTTGATATAATCCGTTACGTGCGGTAAACAAAGTGCGGTTTAAATTTTGGTTATTTTGTTGAATGTAGGCATTCGGGTTTTTCGGCAAGATCGCCAGCGTCATTGCTTCGGCAAGATTAATTTGTCGGTTGGGTTTATTAAAATATATCAGGCTCGCTGTGCCGACACCTTCAATATTACGTCCGTAAGGAGCGAAATTAAAGTAGGCTTCTAAAATTTCATCTTTAGAATATTGTAATTCGAGCTGAACGGCACGGACAATTTGTGTCATTTTTCCCGTTAGTGAGCGACTGTCAATATTCCACAACACGCGTGCTAATTGCATGGTTAGGGTAGAGCCACCTTGCGGCGTATTTCTTAATATATAAGTTTGCCATGCACCGCGTACTAGGCCATAAGGATTGACACCTAAATGTCGGTAAAACCATTGATCTTCTTGAAACAGTACTGCTTCGATCAGCTGTGGTGAAATCTGTTGCAATGGTGTCCATAAGCGGTATTTTTGATCTGATGCTGTGGTTAGGCGAATCAGGTTGCCTTGTTCATCGTAAACGGCAGTAGAGTAGGGAAAGCGTTCTTTTAGTGGCGTATGCGGAATAAAACGAAAAAACAAACCGATGCAAACTAAGAAAAGAGCGGTCAAAATGAGCGGTGTTTTGAGTTTAGTTTTCATCGGCGGAAATAATAACGCTCTCGGGCAGCGTGATATCCTAATGTTTAACAGGTTAAATAATCTTTTAAAAAGGTAGGAAAATTTTTCTCACAATGCTGACAATTAAGCATCATAGTTTTTCCCTTGAGTTATGGTTTAAATAAAATGCGTTGCTATTATAACGAGTTATACCGAAAATTTCCCGCAATTATTGATCCAAATCTCGTTTTTCAAATTTATATGAAAGAAACAACGTGATCACCCCGACAACTCCACCAAGAAGTCCCGAACTTAAGGTTGAGTTTAAACCAAAATAAAGGTCGCCAATAAAACGAAAGACAAAATATAACACACTAAAAAACAACACAACTCTAAGTACGCTTAAACGGGCTTTAATTGGTTTGTGGCAGTGCGGACAAGTAGATTCTGCCGAAGCGTTCAGTAGTGTTTTAAACGGCATATTTTTATTACAGTAAGGACAATATGGAAGCATTTTTTTCTCCTTATGATATTGGGGTGAAAACGGCGTAAAAATCGACTGCATTTTTACCGCAATTTAAGCCATGTAAACAGCGAACCTGCACTTAGTACAGGTTCGCGAGAGTTATTTTTCTACTTTAATACTGCCTTTGTATATTGACAAGGCTTTTATGCTACGATCGTACATACTTTCCGCATAAACGGCCGGAATTTGGAATGTGCCTTGATTAACGGCTTTCAGTTGGTATTTTAGCGTTAATACGCTGTCATCAAGGCTACCATAGCCAATCATTCGGTCTTCGCGTAGCTCAGTGTGTGCCGGTAGCCAAATGCCTCTTTCAATAGCGTTTTCGTCATCTTGTTCAGTTGTGTTCCAAATAGCTTCAAAACCTGCCGGGAACAAATCGGTTGTGACGACATCAGTAAGATAGCCTTTGGTGGATCTCAGATTAAGTGTCACATTAATCACATCACCGATTTTTACTGTTTGTACCGGTTTGCCGTCTTTATCCGTATAAGTGCGGTCGATTTCCAAACCGTTTTTCACCACATTCTGCGGTGCTTGTTGCGGATAGCCACTTTGGCTGACAGCAAACCATGCCGGTTGTTGGCTTTGGTTAGAAAAAGCCAGCGTGGCTTTTTGCTGAGCTATATCGACAAAACGGAACGCTCCTTGCAATTCGCCTAACATACTGCCGTCTAGCGTGATTTGTAACTTCTCGGCTTCTGCTTGATGGTGCTGTGCATAAGCGTCCAGAGCCAATAAAATCATGGCAGAAGACAGGGTGTTATAACGTTCGCCGTTTAAATCTTCCGTAATGCGGTTTAGCACAGGTTCTGCCTTGGCTGCCAAATGTTCAGGGAAATGTCGGGCGACGATATACAGCGCGGATGCATCTTGAATTAACGGATCATAATAGTATTCATAGCGCCATTCTGTTGAGCGAGGTTTGTCGAGAGCTTCAAGCACCGGTGTGATCAATTTATCTGCCAGTTCCTGCTGTTTCAGATTCTGATATGCTGCAGCAAGCCAGGCGGCAGTGAGATCTTTTTGCCAGTCCGTCGGTTTGAAATTTTGCTCAAGTTGCGTACGAATTGACATTAGCGCATTAGACGGCACTTGCGCCAAACGGGTCAGTAAATATGCTGAATAGGCGCGTTGGCGTAACATCAACAAGCTATCGCCGTCCTGTGGTTGGCTTTGATATTCGAGTGCAGCAATCGTTTTCGGTAATAAACCTTGATCCTTCATCCATGCGCGTGGTAGGTGCATTTGATGATCTTGTGCTTCAATCAGGAAATGAGCCACATAAGCGGTAACGAATAAATCCGTATCTTCAACGTTATTCCAAACGCCAAACTCGCCGGATTCCGTTTGTCTGCTCGGTAAAATTTCAAACACTTTCTTTAAGGCTTTAGTAGCGATAAGCGGATCGGTTTTATCATTGCCTCGTGAAAGAGCGGTTAATATTTTCTGATATTCAGGATTACCGGCAACCAAAATATTTGGCATTGCGCTACTGATCACCTGCTCTGTACAATAATTATCGTAATTCGCCAGATAAACCGAAATTCCTTGCGTTAAAGCAAGTGGCGCAGGGGAGAATAATGCACTTTGCGCGCGTTGTTGTGGATAAAGCGAAGCCGGTAAATCAATATTGATTTGTTTGCCTGCTTCCACTTTGCCGATGCGGGTAAAATGCTGTTTCGGCTGGATCGGACGCACGGAAATACTGATGCTGCGGTCAACTTGAGCCGGTTGTTGCTGTGCGTTTTGATAGTGTGCCGTAATACGTACATTTGCGGCACCGACTTGTTCTGATGCTTTAACCCCAAAACTGACCGCACTTTCGCTCATCGGTGGTATTTCAACTATTTTTTCCGCTTCACCGATAAGGGCAATTTGCTCATCAGCCGTCATATTGACTTTGATTTGCTGTGAAATGTCGGTGTTATTTGCAACGCTGACCGCAATTTGACTCTCGTCATTCGGAGTGAGTGTTAACGGCGCACTCGGCGAGATGATTACATCATTTCGTACTAAGGTGTCCGTTTGTGCTGTACCGATCTGATTGCCGTCATCACTGACCGCAATAGCCATTACTTTCAAATTGCCGTTAAATTCTTCAGGAATTTGATAGATAACGGTTTTTTCACCGTCCACTGACACAATGTCCGACCAATAAGCGACAGGCTTATCGGCTTTCCGTTTAAACGGATTGTTTTCAGGCGCGCGCGCTCTCAATTCCATCGCCGCCTCGGCATCCCCACCCATTTGAGCATATTGCATGATGTTGTTAAATTCAGGCAGAATCAAATCTAAAATCTGCAATGTGTCTACTTGCAAGGCGTATTTCGGGAAGAAGAACTTGAGCGGGTCAGTAAATTGATAATTGGCAACCTGTAAAATCCCTTCGTTCACCGCATAAATAATTGCTTTAGTCGGTTTGTCGGAGGTTAGTTTGAATTCAACGGTTTCACCTGATTTTACTTGCTTCGGTGCATTTAGCGTTAAGTTTAAGCGACGGTTATCTACATTCACACTAAACGGCACAACAGCATAACTTAATGGGCTGGTGAAAATTTCAGCAGAATGAATATCGCGCGAGAATTGCACGTTAACATAGCCGTTTCCTTCAAAATCAGACGGAATTCGAATACGTTGTACTGATTGCGTTGTATCCGCTTTAAACCATTTATATGTATATACGCGGTCACGCTCAATCGTAATCAAGCCGTTTCCGGTGTAAGGTGCATTGATCACCACTTCAATTTCTTCATTCGGTTGGAATTGTTTTTTGTTTAACTTCAATTTTAGTTCGGTGTTTTTCGCCATTTCAGTGCTGACGTTTTGATTACCGATTACCGAATAATTAATGCGGTTGACTTCCTGCTTGTTTTCATTACTTAGTACTAATACAAAATCGCCACTTACAGAGGTGTCCAACGGCAGGGTTGAGATTTCAGACGAAATATCCACCACACTTTCTGCTTTTTGATTCTCTACTAGTTTACTTTCGTATTTGTACGCGCCGGATGTTTGTTGCGTTAAAACGGAAACATATTTGCGTTCAAACAGCGTGGCGGTTAACCCTTTGACCGCAATTTTTTCCAAATTCGGATTGATTGCGATCAGATCAACTGCGACGGTAGCATTTTGTTTTAAGTAATTTAAATCTTGTTTGGCATGATAACCTACCAGCCAAGGCTGAGCGGATACCATAACCGAATGAGTTTTAGATACTCCTCGTCCGCTATCGGTTTCAAAACCGTCTGCGGTGAAATACAGCATTTGTACGGTATTTTCTGCATATTGGCTTAAATCTAAAGCAAATTTTGCCTCACCTTTATCATCGGTATATTGCTCGTTTAATTCGAGTTCATATAAAATCGCCGATTTATTACGTTGATTATCATAGAATTGATAGTCTTCATATTGGGCAAATTTTGGAAATAAGCTGTACAGTGTTAAATTTGCTGTTACACGGCGTTTTTGTGCCGGCGTGCCAAACAAGTTAGTTAAATACACATCTGCGGTTAAATCATTAGGTGATACCCAGCCTAAGTTTTCTCTTGCGTTAAATTGGGTTTTAATTTTTAAGCTATCGGGTTGGAATTCCTGCACTTGGAAAGCGGTTGAACCAAAATCATTACTGACTTCGTCTTCTTTTGCGGTGAATAATCTGATCCACCATTGCCCTGTTTCGGCATTTGCCGGCAGGGAATAGTTAAGGCTATTTAGACCGTTTTGAGCCAAACGAATAGTGTCTTTATGTGCGACCTGGCCGCTAGGCGTGCTGATTTCAACTTGCAATGGAATATTGGAAAGTTTAACGTTCCAATCTGCGGGTTTGGTAATAATTGCTGTGTGTAGCATTTCCCCCGGGCGATAAATACCGCGATCAGTGATAATATGTGATTTTAGCGCGGTATTGTCGGCTTCAGCTACACGGCCGCCTGTATCAAAGCGCGAATAATTTAACACGCGATCTTCTTTGTCAATCGGCAGGAAGGATTGGTCACCGTCATGTTCCACTAAATACATAACAGGTTCCTGTTCCTGCACATAATTAGCAAGACTTGGTAGCAATGCGACGCCTTGCGCATCGGTTAGGTGTTGTTCAAGTGTTGAGCCGTTACGGCTAATTACTTTTATTTGTGCTCCGGCAATTGGCTCACCGCTGTGAATGGATTGAACAAACACAGACTGTGAGCCGTCTAAAGCTTTCTTCGCAATAATACCTAAATCGGTTAGAATTACTAAGCGATAATCTTCGGATTGTTCCGCACCGCTATACCAATAATTATCGCCGGAAGTGTCTAAGTTTTCAGAAGTGCGGTCGATTTTTTGGTCTTTTTTATAGCCGGTTGCTTTCAACCAAAAGATACCTTTTTCAGCAGGAAGATTACCGCGTTGAGTCAAATCAACTCCGGTGTATTGGGCTTTGCTTGGATTGTGGTTCGGCACATTAAATACAACACTGTGAAAATCGGCAATGTCGTCAAACTTCAAATTACCTAATATCGGTTTTTGGAAACTTTCTTCATTTAAATTGGCAATATGGCGCAGTTGTTGAGGCTGAATGCGACCGATGTCGAGTTTAATTTTATCAAAATTGCGGCTGGCAATTGTGAGCTTTTTCTCGCCTTTTAAGTTCAGCAGAGAGCCTTCTCCCACGAATGCAACATGTTTAGGGTAATTCCCGGCACAGGTTACCATTCCCATCGGTTTGCCGAACTGATAACCGCCTAATGCGCTGAAGTGGGTGTCCGCATATAAATAAATACAACGGTTTTCCGGAATATCCAGACGGAATTTTTGTGATTTTTCATAGATATTTTCAGTCGGTAGCAAGGTTAGTGCTACATTTTTTGATTTGTTTAATACCTCTTGCGTAATCCGATTGTATGACCAACTGTCATCTTTCTCCGGTAACAAAAACGCTTTCAGGTTTTTTACAACGTCTGCACCTTTCACGGCGTTATTAAAGTTCAGAAATAGAATTTGTTCCGCTTCATCTCGATTATTATTTATATAATCAATATTATAGCTAAAATCTAAACTATATTTGGTCGGTACCGACACATCAGCAATTAAGTCGTTTTCCAAGCCGTTTACACCTGAAAGTGCGGTCAGTTTTTTGTCTATTTTGGTTTGAATATATTGATTGTCACTATTTGCCAGACTGACAGAATCTGAACTTATCCAAGCATTTAGACGTTTTTCATCATAACGCACTTTCACACCAAGTGGCGCAATAACATCCTGTGTACCATCAATATTTTTGCGGATTAGTCCTGCTGTTACTGTCCGTTCAAACTCCGCAGGTTCCACAGGGTGACTAAATTTTACCTGAGTTAAAGCATAGCGGATATGGGATTGATTTGGGTCTTGGTAAAATTCATTATCCACAATACTTGCCGTAAACAAAGGCGCACGTAAAGTTTGTTGCTCGGTTACGGATTTGTCATAACTCAGTTTTGGATTGAGGATTTTCTTATCCAATTTCACTTTATATTGTTGCCCTGCTGCCCAGTCATCTTGCGGAGTAAATGTCAGCGTATGATCATTTTCCCAACGCCAGCGTCCCTTAATTGCAGGTTCAATACTTACGCCATCGCTTAATTCTTTTTGCAATTGCTCGATTAACGCCGCTGAACCACTGAATTGTATGGTCAATGGATAAACTTTTTTAGTTTCATCGTTATAATTGGTCTGAGTAAGCGGATTAAATTTAGCCGTAATGGCATCCGGTGGTGCGGCTTGTTCGCCACAACCTGTTAAGCTGAAAAGAAACGAAACGACAAAAAATAGCAGAGAAAAGAAGCGGCTTGACATATGAAAGTCCTCAATCGAGTTTCTATTGGAGCATTATAGCCTTAATTGCGTAGAAACAAAATATTGAACAGGGATAAATGGAATGAAAAAAGATAATAAGCGACAACCAAGAACCCTAATATGATTGTAATTTTAGGAGAAGAGTTGATTTTTTGAATTTTCAGATTGGCTAAAATAGAGTGGTCGTATGGAAAGAGCGAAAAATATGAGCGTTTTCTTTGGGGCTAGACTGAACTTTGATATTCATATTCTAAAAGGAAAACGCTCTTATGTTTTATTGCCTTTGGCAATTAATTAAGCTTCGTTTTTAGCTTTACTTTGCGCTCTTTTCACCATGACAAGAGAAATACTGAAAGCAACGCTAAATGAAATTAACATACCGATACTGTACATTGCCAAACTGTCCGGTTTGATGGAAGGAATTCCCAAGAAACCTGCTGCACCTAATGCGATAGCTTTCACATTAAAAAGTGCAATAAACGCACTGGCTAAACCTGAACCGATCATTGCGCCTAAGAATGCCTGACGATAACGTAAATTCACCCCGAACATTGCCGGCTCTGTGATGCCTAACAGGGCGGAAATTCCGGAAGGAATGGCTAAACCGCGAACTTTCGGATCTTTTAATGCAAATGCTACACCTAAACAAGCCGCACCTTGTGCAATATTAGACATTGCTGCGATTGGGAAGATAAAAGTTCCGCCTGTATTTGCCATTTCAGTTAATAATTGTGTTTCAACCGCAATAAAGGTTTGGTGCATACCGGTAATGACGATTGGGGCATATAACGTACCGAAAATCGCTCCACCGACAAAGCCTAAAGTATCATATAACCAAGTCAATCCGGCGCTGATTAATGAGCCGGCTTCACGACCGAATGGGCCGATTACGGTAAATGCTAAAAAGCCTGCAATAAATAATGAACATAGCGGCGTGACTAGGTTATCCAAATAAGACGGCACAAACTTGCGAAACGTTTTTTCTAATGTTGCTAATACCCAAGACGAGATAATAGTCGGAATTACTGTTCCTTGATAACCAACTTGCTCAATTTCTAAGCCAAATACGTTCCAGTATTTGATCTCACCTTTAGCTAAAGTTAGTGCATAATTCCAACCATCCGCTAAGGCAGGGTGAACTAATAACATTCCAAGTGCAGCTCCTAAGAATGGGTTACCACCAAATTTTCTGGTAGCTGAAAAACCCAATAACACAGGTAAAAATACAAATGGTGCATTAGAGATAGTATTAATGAAAGAGGCTAAATCTGAGATATTTGGGTATCTATCAACTACTGAATATCCCGTAATAGCCGCATCAGCTAATACTTTCTGAGCATCTGCAATAGCAATAGCGTTACCACTATCTTTAACTGAATTAAATGCTTCTTGTGCAGCTGCTAACGCTACTCTTAATTCATTTGGAACTTCCCAAAAGAAACCTTGAGCAGTTAACATGCTGTAAATACCCATTAACAAACCACCCGCTACGATTGCCGGAATGATTGGTACGAAAATGTCAGCCAGACCTTTTACTAAACGTTGCAATAAGTTTTGATTACTTGAGGCCGCTTCTGCAACTTCAGCTTTGCTCACATCGCCGATACCAAGTAATTTGGTTAATTCGGTGTGGACTTTATTCACTGTGCCCGAACCGAAAATAATTTGGTATTGTCCGGCGACTGAAAATTGCCCTTTCACGCCTTCAATGTTGTCAATGCCTTCCTTGTCAACCTTGCTTTCGTCATTCAATACAATACGCAAGCGAGTGGCGCAGTGGGCAGCTGTAACGATATTTTCTTTACCGCCTAGCTTTTCAATGATTTCTTTTGCAATATTAGGGAAATTCATTGGCTTCTCCTGTGCTATGTAAATATTATGCCGATTTTAACTAAAACGGTTAAGCAAGGCTAGCAAAATCGTGGTTTTTTACTGCTCCGATTAGTCGACATTATATTGGGAAAAAACGATAGAAATTCTCACCGCACTTTTTAGTTTGGTGATATGTAGATAATAAATTCGGAATAAAAAAAAGCCAAACAGGGGAGTTTGGCTTAAAGGTTTATGAATAAAATTTTTCAAGTTGAGTTTTATAGGGTTTTACTCCATATAAAACTACTTCATTATATAATAAAAGCAAAGAAACGAAAGCGGTTTGTGACTGATGTGACCACCAATTTAAATGATCATTATCAATAGATATTCTGAATTATTATTTCAATTCAAAATTTTGCACAGTGCAAAATAATTTATCGAATCCCTGTTGTATCTCTTCCGATGTAATATTTAATGCCGGTGCAAAACGCAATACATTTGGTCCTGCCACTAAAATCATTAAGCCATTATGTGCCGCGGCTTTAACAAATTCCATTGCTTTTCCCTGATAAGCATTAATTAGCTCTGCACCAATTAATAATCCTTCTCCTCGAATTTGTTTAAAGATTCCTGTTTGTTGATTAATTTTTTCCAGTCCGGTTTTAAATTCAATTGAAGTTCGGTTAATTTTTGCTAAAAATTCAGGATTCGTAATAATATCAATCACCTTTGCTGCAATTGTACAAGCCAACGGATTTCCACCGAAAGTGGTGCCGTGTACGCCGGGGCTGAAGCTTGCGGCAATCTTATTCGTAGTTAACATTGCACTAATCGGAAAACCGTTAGCCAGCGCTTTAGCGGAAGTGAGAATATCCGGTATAACATTATATTTCTGGTAAGCATACAGATAACCTGTACGCCCTACACCGGTTTGTACTTCGTCGAAAATCAGCAATGCGTTGTGTTGATCGCATAATTTACGTAATCCCTGCAAAAATTCTTTTGTTGCCGGGATAACACCGCTTTCTCCTTGAATAGGTTCCAAGATCACAGCACAGGTGTGATCGTCAATAACGGCTTCTACAGCATGTAAATTATTGAAAGGTAGGTGAATAATATCGGCAGGTTTAGGCCCGAAACCGTCGGAATATTTAGGCTGCCCGCCCACACTGACA
>CAJPST010000024.1 GCA_905373425.1 uncultured Mesocricetibacter sp. | reverse complement strand
AGCCTAAAGTATGCAAGCGTAAACGAAAAGCCTGACTGATATAAGGGCGTTGCCAATACATTATCAACCCATGCAGTAAAACCGCTATGCCATAAAGTACTAAATATAAAAGCAAATAGTTCCAATTAATGCTGTCAAATAAGCCTAGAATTATGGAAAATAATATCCATATCGGTAGGAAACATAATGCCAGTTTCCCTGCCTCCAGCCAGGTTAAATAATGTGCTAATAATATAATAACAACAAAAGTCAGAACCAGTTGATAATATTCATCTACCCTCATATCGAACAAACCAAAACGGTCGATTGCATCGTCAAAGGTGAAAAATAGTGCAAACATTGTAACAATTAGCTGAATGTAACCACTTATCTTTTGAACTCGCGGCAATGTTTCTTTAACCCATATCGGTTTGTGAGAACACCATGCCATCGCGCCCGATACCAGTGCTAAATAAACTAAAAACCCAATCGAAAAATTATGCTCATATAATACAATTGTCATGATCAAACCGATTGCGGAAAACACTGTTAACACTTTATTTTCACGCCACCACTGCACAACCGAGGCAATCAATAAAATAGCCAAAGAAATGACCGCACTTTGCAGTATATCCAATCTGCCGATTCGTTTTTCATAGAACGGAATGATAAAGGTAAGATACAGCGTCGCAATTAGCAATACGGTCGCTCCCAGTTTTTCCCACATTGCAGATTCCGCTTTGCGTTGCAATGCCCAAGCTAAATAGAATAGAAAACCTGCGAACACAAAGAACACGCTGTTGATCAAGGAATAATTTTCAAGCTCAAATAAATAAACGATATATAATAACCATGAACCGATAAACAATGCGAGACCGAATACACGCGAAATCGGTGCCCGTTGGCGTATGCCGAATTGATATATCAGTAAGGCCTCAATTGCCCATAATGTGGTTTTATGCCAACCATCAAAACCGTTACCTATAGCTAATGTAATGAAAACCAAAGATAAAAATAACATTGCTTCGGAAACTAACTTCAATTTAGGCGAAGTGCGTAAAATCCAATAGCCTAAGCTACCGTAAAAAGCGGCAAAACCGAGTGCCGACCACATGACACCGTCTTGCCATGAATAACTCATTCCCGATTGCAAAGCGAATGCGGAAAATGCAACACCAAATAATAAACTGCTGTCTAGAATACCGATATGCCACAAATTTTGTAGCCACTGCGACATCACCTCTGCCAAGGGGGCGTTATTATCGGTAACAATCGGCAAGGATTGGCTTTCGGCAGCTTTATGCTGTGCAAAACGCCAGACAATAAGAGTGTAAAGTGCGGTATGAAAAATCAGAAAAATTTGGCAGACTGTGAAATATTCCACTTTATAACTTGTCATTCCCCAAGCAGCAGCAATTGCAAAGGTACCGATTGCGCCAATAATATTTAACGAACGCCAAGATTTAAACCAAGCAACGCCGGCAACACCAGCATTAAGTAAAGACAAATAAGTAAACAAACCGATATAATTTCCACTACCGTCGGAAATCAAAACCGGTGAGGCAAGCCCGCCCAACACAGCTACCTGAGCCAGTATTTTGGCGTTCTGAACCACAGCAAGAAAAATCATTAAGGCAACTAGTGCGACCTGAATACCGAACACTAATAACGGTGGCAATAAACTATGCAATTTCAGGGTAGCAAGTGCGGTCAGATATAAAATAGCAATGGATGCGCCTTGCATGGTCAACGCATATTCGCGATAGCGATGTCGTAACCTCCACCCTATTATGCCACAAAGCACTCCGGTCGCCGCCACACTGAAATAACGAGCTTCCACTGAAAAGGAAAAATGTTCGGAGGCAAAGCGCAGTAAAAATGCCAAGCCTAGAAATAAAATAACCACCCCAACTTTCAACATCGGATTACCACGGATCAACCATTGCCAAATTGGATTTGGTTTACTCGGCTCGGATTTGGCTTTTTCCCATACAGGTGAGGTATCGGTTTGGAGTGGTGAAGATGAAATAGGTGACGGAGATTCCGCATCCTGCGAATAAGACTTCACGGTTTGTGACGTTAAATCGAATTGAGGGATAGGTTCAGGTTGAGAAATAGATTCGGGGTTAAGAAGTTCGGGCGTCGTAAGCGATGTTTGTCGTTCCCAAACAGAAGACGGTTCAAGCCGGACTTGCTCAGAAAGTTCCGATTTTACAGAAGGTTCGATCTGTTCTGCAAATTGTGGCGTTTGTTCTTGTGCGACTGAAGAGACATCACGTCGTTTAAAAAAGTCAAGTTCTTGTTGTAATGAATTGACTCTTTCTTCTAAACGTTCAATTCTTTTTTGTAGCCAGCTAATTCTTTCTTTATTGTCCGAACGAAATAAGAAGAACAATGCAACGGCAACGACGAGTAGCGCGATTTCCATATAACACCTTCTTTATCCAAGCAATTCGCTGACTCCACTATACGATAAAAAACCGCCGAATAACAGAAAAATCACACCTGCCGAATTATCAAGATAACGGCTATATCGGCTGTAAAAACTTTTAGCAAAAGGAAGGGAAAACAAAACAGAAATCGCATAAAAATAAAGAAAAGTCTCAATTACGATAATTAAAAATGCCAACAGCATTTGCCGAAATTCCGTGAGAGTAACCAACACATAGGACATTACGCTTGCAAAATATATAATAGCTTTAGCATTCGATAAATTTACTAACAGTCCTTTGAAAATTTCTTTTGGTATGGTAGTTGAGTTATTTAATTCCTCATCTGAAACCGATTCAAAAACAGCATTACTACGACTTTTGAGCATTAAGAAACCTAAATACATCAAATAGCTGCCTCCTGCTACCATTACGACACCTTGTAACATCGGTGTAGTTTTTAGCACAATAGCCAAACCCAGCATCGCGGCTATAGCCCAAAATGCAACACCCAAAGTGATGCCAATAATAGCGCAAAGAGCGTTACGGCGAGAATTCGATACTGCCTGTCGGCTGATGTAAAAGAAATCGGGGCCTGGGGCCATTAAACCGAATAAATGGACAATTATCAGATGAATCATTTGATTCCCTTAGGCATTAATAGAAAAATATTCAGAACAGCCACTGCAAAAGAAAAATCACCGCAATACTGTAACCTGCTGCCAACACGTCATCAATCATAATACCGAAGCCACTTTCCAATTTGCTATCAAAATAATGGATCGGATAAGGCTTAGTTATATCAAACAGACGGAATAGCACAAAAGCAGTTAAACACCATTGCCAAGTCAATTCAGGAATAACGCACATCACCAGAAAAATACCGACAATTTCATCCCACACTATAGCCCCGTGATCATGTACCCCCATATCATCGGCAGTTTTCTGGCACAAATAACAACCTAAGGCAAAGCAAAGTGCGGTCAAAATTAACAGAGAAATTGAAGACAGCCAAGAAAGCAATAAAGCGGCAAGTAATATGCCTACTAATGTTCCCCATGTGCCCGGAGCGGAACGCATTAAGCCTGAACCAAATCCTAGGGCAAGGAAATGAACGGGATTACGTAAATTTACGCGTGAAAGCGGATTATTTGGCATAACACCCTCGTTGAATTAAATCCTATTGAAAGTGATCATATCCTGCTCTGACCTCAAGTTCAACGACTTCATTATTACGTTGAAATATCACTCGCTTAGGATTATTCGGACTAATCGCTCTCACCTGCCCTACACAGGTATAATTTACGCCGAGATGGGTTAAAGCACGTTCCAATTTTGTCACGTTATGATCAGGCACAGTGAAACATAATTCATAGTCTTCTCCGCCTGATAGAGCAAAATGTTCAGCCTGTTCATAACCGAATACGGAAATCAGCTGTGGCGAAAGAGGCAAATTATCCAAATTGATGACTGCACCACATTGGCTACGTTGTAAAATATGAGTAAGATCCGCGACAAATCCGTCAGAAATATCGACTGCCGCATTAGCAAGCTGAGCAATAGAAAGCTCTAATCCGAGCAGAACGCGCGGAGTTGGACGCAAGTGACGTTGAATCAAAAAATCACGCTTAAAATCCACCGCACTTTCTATCTTTTTATTTTGGCTTTCTTTCAATAATTGCAAGCCACCGGCACTGTCTCCGATACTGCCGGAAACATAAATCCAATCACCGACTTTCGCACTGTGGCGGCACAAGGCTTTACCTTTAGACAAAATCCCCTGTGCGGTAACTGTTAGAGTCAACAAGGCACCTTTGGTAGTATCACCACCAATCAAATCCACATTGTAATAATCTAACGTTTCAAAAAAACTTTGGCTAAACTTGGTTAACCAGAAATGATCAATTTTAGGCAGGGTTAACGCCAAAGAAAACCACGCAGGTTCAGCCCCCATGGCAGCAAGATCGCTCAAATTGGAAACAACAGATTTGTAAGCCAAATCCGCAGGGCTGATAGTCGGTAAAAAGTGGGCATTTTCCACCATGGTATCAGTGGTAACAGCCAGTCTTTGGTTGGTTTTTAACTCAGTGATAGCGCAATCGTCACCAATGCTAACGATCACGTCTTTGCGCGGAAGCCGCTTTGAAATATTGGTAAAATAACGCTGAATGATATCAAATTCACCATTGCTCACAAGCCAACCTCCTACTGCAATATACGAACTATTTACGACCTAATGCCGGGGCAATTTTATCTAACACACCATTGATATATTTATGACTTTCTTCCGCACCAAAAGTTTTCGCCAACTCAATCGCTTCGTTGATCGCCACTTTATAAGGCACATCGGTTTCATATTTCAGCTCATAAACCGCCAAACGTAAAATTGATCTTTCAATCGGATCCAATTCCTCCGTATTGCGATCCAAATAAGGTGCAATCATACCGTCAATGCTTTGTATGTTTTCTGCCGTTTGACGGAATAATTTACGAAAATACGGCATATCCACACCTTTAGTGTCCTGATCGGTGATAAATGCCAATTCTACTTCTTCCGGCGGATTTTTTGAGATTAACCAGGAATAAAGTGTTTGTACTGCACATTCCCGCGCCCGACGGCGTGGTGAGATTTTTTTTACGGGTTGAGTCATCGTAAATTACACCGCTTTAATTTGATCTAATAAATTCACCATTTCAAGAGCAACTAATGCCGCTTCAGCACCTTTATTACCGGCTTTGGTTCCGGCACGCTCAATTGCCTGTTCAATATTTTCAGTAGTCAATACACCGAATGCAACAGGAATATCAGCTTGCATCGCCACTTGACCTAAACCGCTACTGGCTTCGCCTGCTACATATTCAAAATGTGCAGTACCACCGCGAATCACAGTGCCTAATGCTACAATTGCATCGAATTTTTTGGAATCCGCTAAGCGACGCGCCGCCAAAGGTAATTCATAAGCCCCCGGCACACGCACTAAGGTGATATTTTCATCTTTCACCTGACCGACACGTTTTAACGCGTCCACCGCGCCTTCAACTAGATTTTCATTAATAAAACTATTAAAACGCGCTACCACAACCGCAACTTTAGCATTCGGTGCAACTAATGAACCTTCTAAAACTTTCATATTCTTTCCTGATGTTTAATTTAGCCTAAAAATCGGTTGCGGATTCTAGCATAAAAATTACAATTTTTCAGTAGTTATATGCAATAATCCATCACCATCGGCTAGTGGCGTATGGTGGATAAAAAAACCGATACCGCACAAAAATACCATTACAAGCAAGAAAATTTACATTAAAATGACCGCACTTTTTATTCGTTTAGGATATTTGATGAAAAATAAAATCTTGGGAAGCGCATTAATGATCGCCGGCACAACCATTGGTGCGGGCATGTTGGCTATGCCGTTAACATCAGCAGGTATCGGTTTCGGAGCAACTTTATTGCTGCTGTTTGGATTATGGTTGTTATTGACCTATACCGGTTTGTTATTTATGGAAGTGTATCAAACCGCCAAACGCCCAGATGTCGGTGTTGCCACATTAGCCGAACAATATTTTGGTATGCCCGGACGAATTGCTGCAACCGCTTCTTTATTGATTTTACTATACGCGCTACTAGCCGCTTATATTACGGGCGGCGGTTCCCTGCTTTCAGGTTTATTAGCTGACGTTTTTGATTCAGAAACCTTATCGGAAAGCGGCAGATTACAACTGAGCGTAATATTCTTTACAATAATGTTAGGCGCATTCGTAATTATCGGCATTAAAGGGGTTGACGGCTTAACCCGCTTGTTATTTATAGGTAAAATCGCCGCCTTTATTTTTGTATTGCTGATGTTAATTCCTAACGTACAGTTGAAAAATTTAGTGGAAACTCCGATAGACAACAGATTAATTGTTGCCGCCGTTCCAATCTTTTTTACCTCTTTTGGTTTCCATGTGATCATGGCAAGCATCAACACTTATCTTGATGCCGATATTCGTCGCATTCGAATTGCCATTTTAATCGGCACTGCGATTCCGTTAACCGCTTATGTCTTATGGCAATTAGCTACTCACGGCGTTCTTAGCCAAGGGGAATTTGTTCAGATTTTACAAAGCGATCCGTCTTTAAACGGATTAGTTAATGCCACCCGTCACATTACCGGTAGTGTTTTTTTAGGTGAAATCGTGCGCTTATTTTCCGGTTTAGCACTAATCACTTCTTTCTTAGGTGTAGCACTTGGCATCGTTGAATGTGTCGGCGACTTACTTAAACGTGTCAGATTACCGGCAAGCCGCCCGTTATTAGCTATTTTAACCTTTGTTCCGCCATTAATTTTTGCTCTTTTTTATCCTAACGGTTTTATCGCCGCATTAGGTTATGCCGGCTTATTATTTGCGTTCTACGGCTTAATTCTTCCAATTGGTATGGCTTGGCGCGCACGTCGATTACATCCTGACCTACCTTATCGTGTTGCAGGTGGAAACATTGCGCTGATTATTTCGTTAATTATGGGAATTATCATTATGGTGATCCCATTCTTGGATCTACCGAAAGTCGTCGGCTAAAAGCTTGATTAACAATAATTGAGGCGGATAACCTCAAAATCTCTGCAAAAAATAACCGCACTTTTGTTATCGCCTTCCTGAATGGCTCAAAAGTGCGGTCGTTTTTTTCACTGTTATTTAAATTCGTGTCACATCAAACTTTGCTAAATCAATCTTATCTTCGGTACCGTAGAAAGCACATAACGCTTTTCGTAAAGTTTCCGCACGCTTCGGCAGACCTTTTTCTGCATAGGTTTTAACCTGCTGATATACGGCTTGTTTAAACGGTTGGGTATCGCCTGCATTGCCGTTGAGATTATCGGAGCTGGCAAAATAGCGGTAACCTGCGGCAACAGCTAAAATCCATTCGATGGCTTGCGGCTTGACTTCAACCTGTTCAAATTCACGCTGTCTTTGCTCCGAACGCCCGTCCGGTTCATACCAATAGCCAAAATCCTCTAATTTGCGTCGTTCTTTCCCGGCAACCAGCCAATGAGCGATTTCATGTAATGCGCTGCTGTAAAAGCCGCGAGCGAAGTAAATGGCGTTATAAGGGCAATAGGCATTCGCCGGAATATAAATCGGCTCCTCACCGCCCTTAACCAAACGGGTGTTATATTCCTGTTCGAAGCATTGATTGAATATGCGGATAATATCTTCCAGTTGATGTTCCATTAATGACTCCCGATCATCAGAACGATACAAAATAAATATAAGTATAAAAAAGTGCGGTCAAAAAATCTCCCGAAATTTTAACCGCACTTTCTATGTTTTATTTTGTTAGAGTACTTAAGTTTTGTAAGGCTTCAATGCGTTTTTCCAACGGTGGATGGCTCATAAACAAAGCCATTAATCCGCCTCGTTTACCATTAATAGCAAATGCAGCAAGCTGCCCTTCCATTTCCTGCGGTTCATGCAAAGATTTTAAGCGTTGCAACGCGGCAATCATTTTCTGTTTACCGACTAATTCTGCCGAACCGGCATCCGCGCGAAACTCACGATAGCGGCTAAATGCCATAGCAATAATGCTTGCCAATACGCCGAATACGATTTCCAGTACCATTGAAACCATGAAATAGATTCCCGCACTGCTTTCACCGTCACGATTAGTCGCTACAGTTTTAGCAATCATACGAGCGGCAAAAATCACAAAAGTATTTAATACACCTTGCAATAAGGTCATTGTCACCATATCGCCGTTTTTAATATGCGAAACTTCATGAGCTAAAACCGCTTCCGCTTCATCACGACTCATGGAGTTGAGTAACGCCGTGCTGACTGCAACTAAAGAATTATTTTTACTTGCACCCGTTGCAAATGCGTTTACATCGTTTGAATGATAAATCGCCACATCAGGTTTTGGAATGCCCGCACGTTCCGCTTGTGAATGTACGGTTTGCATTAACCAACGCTCTGCTTCATTACGCGGAGTTTGGATCACTTCCGCTCCCACGGAACGCAATGCCATCGATTTTGACATAAATAGTGAAATTAAAGATCCGCTGAAACCGAATAGCGCCGCCATAATCAGGATTCCCATCGTATCCTGTGACTGAATGCCGGTTAAGCTAAGAATAATGCTCAAAACAACTAAAACCGCCATATTGGTGGCTAAAAATAAAAGAACTCGCATCATAAAGTTTTCCTCGATTGTGCTAGCGTTAAGTAAATTTAAAGGTATGTAAATTTAATCATATAATAGTTATAAATTTGTTAAATTCAAGGGCAGTAATAAAAATATTTACCACAAGCTTAACTGACCGTCAGCTTTTTGATTAGGAATATTGACGTGTAGCCCAACTAACCTTACAGTACGCCCTTCACAACGTTGCCAAATTTTGTGTAATAGTTCGTCAAATATTTCTCGCCCAAATTCCACCGCACTTTTCTCCAACGTAGTCACCTGAAAGTCATCAAATTTCAGTTTCACGCCAAGTTTGTGAAAATCCGATAGTTTCAAATCCGGACGAGCGCGACCAATACGCCCGACTAACGTGGGATACAGCTTGTCCAATACTGCCAATCCCTGCTCTACCGTTGTAATATTTTCCAACAATGTGGTTTCCACACCAACGGATTTGCGTTCACGATGAGGTTGCACTTCACGCTCGTCAATACCATGGCTAAATTGCCAAATACGCCGTCCCATTTTTCCGAATTGACGGAGCAAAACGTTCATATCCAGTTTTTGTACGTCATGGCAGGTTTGCAACCCCATGGCATGTAAATGTTGCGTTGTCACTTTTCCGACTCCGGGAATTTTATTCAACGGCAATTTGGCGACAAACTCCGCCACCTCTTCCGGTTTAATGACAAACTGTCCGTTCGGTTTATTTTGATCGGATGCGATCTTAGCCAGAAACTTTAACGGAGCAACTCCGGCTGAGGCGGTCAACTGTGTTTCCGTTAGAATTGCCTGCCGAATCTCCTGTGCAATCCAAGTGGCCGAGCCTGAACATTTTTCACAATCCGTTACATCTAAATAAGCTTCATCCAATGAAAGCGGCTCAATGATATCCGTATAACGTTGAAAAATTTGATGAATTTGAGAAGAAACCTGTTTGTACAGAGGCATATTCACCGGTAACAAAATCAGATTCGGGCATAACTTTAATGCCTGAGCTGTTGCCATGGCACTATGCAAACCGAATTTACGCGCCGGATAATTACAAGTAGCCAATACACCGCGTTGCTGCGGACTTCCGCCAACGGCAATAGGTTTATTCTTTAACGACGGATTCTCCCGCATCTCCACGGCGGCATAAAAGCAATCCATATCAATATGTATAATCTTACGGGAGCGCTGCATAGTCATTTAATGGTAGTTACTTTTTATATGGTAATAGCCCGTTCCAAACAAAAAGTGCGGTTAAAAAATTAAGTATTTTCTGACTGCACTTTAACATATTCAAGTGTATAAATAAACAGTACTCTTAATATTGTATACGGGTTAAATTTAGCACTTTGGAAAACAAACGCTTAAATAACAACGGAATGGATTGGTTACCTCGTTGCTCGATTTCTAAAGAGATAGCAATGGCTAAATCAGGCTTTGAACTATGTTGAATGGCACGTTGAATAATTTTGCGCATAGGAAAAAAATTATTTTGTACTTGCCAACGCGCTAAGCGAATAAACACGTTTTCAAACCCTTCGGAATAGAAAAAATTTTCAATATCTATTCGCGGCAAAACCGTTAAACGCTGGGAAGGGTGTTCCTCTTCAAGCAACATGGATTTAACTGTCTCTGCATATTTCCGCCCGGCTTCATCGCCATCGGTCAATACATACCATTCAATCCCCATCGCCTTGGCGTATTTAATCAGCGGACGCAAGCCGGATTGAGCAAATTCCACGATCCGAATCCCTTCTGTAGCTAAATTAATGCCCAACAATCTCGCCAATTCGGATAAAATCCACACTTCAGTTTCCCCTTCCACCAAAATCCAAGTGCGTGAAAACAACGCAAGGCTGCGATTATGGTGAATATGGAAGCTCAAACGACGTAAATCTTCTTTGCCTAAATCATGGCGGGAAAGCTGATAGGCTTTTGTGCGATCGGTATAACGCACCAAACGGCATACTGAACGTAAATCAGCCTGCGCCAGCAATTCCACCGAGTTAGTGGTGAGAATACGCTGGATTGGCAAATAATTCGATAGCTCCCATACAATTGAAGCAATACGCGGGTGTAGGCGTTCTGCCACGTCTTCAAGTAACAAAATAGGCTGAAACTGTTTGCCCGACAATTGTGGCATTTGAGCGATAAACAATGAGGAAATGGAATCGACCAACCGTTTTTGCAACTGTTTGCTCTCGTCTTTCTGCAATTTATCGCATAATGTTTTTGCCCGTTCCCATAATAAACTAGAATCCTGCGACAGATAATGCCGTCCCTGACGATCAATAAAATAATATTGCAATAATTGCTCTACTGCCTGTAATTCCTGAATGATCTCATCATCCAACGGTTCAAAATAAGTCGTTGGTGAATGTAATTTTCGCTTATTTAAACGGGCATCGCGAAAACGGTAAATCGGGTGACGGGCAATTAATGCCAACGCCAATTCTTCCACATTACCACCCCCTATCGGCTCACCATTGCCATTCAGAAACGAATAGGTAGTAGTAACATTCTGCTCATTCAAATCTCCCGTTACCCTGAGATAAATGCGGTCGAAACCGTCTTCATGCGGCATAAATAACGCCTGATAGCCACTATTGATTTTTGCCTGCTCTTCATTCACATCACGTTCGCTAAAAGTAAACAGCAACGTAATTTGGGTGCTACGTACATTATTAACGGACAGGTGAAAATCTCCCTCCGTAAACTGATAGAGTTTGTTTTCTGGATTTAAAATCAAACTTAACGCCGCCAACAGGCTAGATTTCCCCCAAGCATTTTCCCCGATTAATACCATATTCGGGCGCAACGTTATTGACAACCGTTTAATACCGCGAAATTCCACAATATCTAATTGACGTAAATACATAATTCATCCCATTGTTTTTTCCGTATAGCCTACCGCAAAAGTGGCAGACTTGATATACTGATACACCCATTTTTAGTAAAAAAACGAATTTTTATGTTTAAAGGATTATTGATCGTTTTAGTTCCAATGCTTTTGGGTTATTTGATTAAAGTGAAAAACAATCGGCTAATACATCAAATTAACCGGATTGTGATGGTTCTGCTTTATATTATTTTATTAGTGATGGGGCTCTCTCTCGGACAGTTGGATAATCTTGCCACTCAATTGCCGGTAATCGGCATTTCCGCTTTCACTTTCGCAGTCCTTACTCAAGGTCTGAATGCACTCGGTTTAATCGCTTACGATAAAATAAATCCCGCTCCGTTAAAACATCTCGGCAGCGATCTTCCGCCACGCTGGAAATTATTGCTAGATTCACTCAAACTCTGCTCAATGGTGTTCATCGGCTTTCTGTTCGGCTATTTCACCAAAGGAACGGTCGCACTGCCTTTCGGCTCTAGCACCTATGTACTCATTGCATTAATCTTTTTTGTCGGTATTCAACTGCGCAACAACGGCATTTCCTTACGTGAAGTCTTATTTAATAAACGGGGAATTCATACAGGATTAATTATGATCGCAACCTCGCTAATCGGTGGAATAGTCGCCGCATTAATGCTTAAACTCCCGGTTACACAAGGATTGGCGATTGCCTCAGGACTCGGGTGGTATTCCCTTTCCAGCGTAGTATTAAACGATGCCTGGGGGCCTGTGTTCGGCAGTATCGCATTTTTTAACGATCTCTCACGTGAAATTATCAGCCTTTTTGTGATCCCGTTTTTTATGTTCCATTATCGCTCCACCGCTGTTGGCTTGGCCGGTGCAACAGCGCTGGACTGCACGCTGCCGATTATTCAACGCTCAGGCGGTATTGAAGTGGTGCCACTTGCAATAAGTTTCGGCTTTGTAACCAACATAGCTCCGCCGATTTTGCTGATATTTTTTTCCTCCATTCCTCTTTAAAAAATAGCCAAAAAACAGACCGCACTTTCATAAGAAGAAACTGTAACTATTAAAAAGCAGTAAGAACCATTGCGGCTAAAACGACTATGCCTTGCTTTTCCTTTAATTTTTGCTACACTTAGCGCATATTTGGGGCTGATTCTGGATTCGACGGGATTAGCGAAGCCCAAGGTGCACGTCGAGGTGCGGTAGGCCTCGTAAATAAACCGCAAAAAAATAGTCGCAAACGACGAACAATACGCTTTAGCAGCTTAATAACCTGCTCTTAGCCTTCGCTCCCCAGCTTCCGCTCGTAAGACGGGGATCAAGCGGAGTCAAACCTAAACGAGATCGTGTGGACGCTTCAGCTTGGAGATCGAAACACTAAATTAAATCAAGCTAGCTTATTCTTCGCGTGTCCGTCCGCAGGGGGTAAGTGAAATTAAAGACCGGACTAAACGTGTAGTACTGAAGGTAGAGTAATTTCGGACGGGGGTTCAACTCCCCCCAGCTCCACCAAAATAAATTCTAAACAAGTTTTATAAAGTCCGATAAATCCTTGCGGCGTAAACTCGCAAGGATTTTTTATTGTCCTATCTAATCTTATTTATTCCAATCAAATCCAAGAATTTTAGTAACACTGATAGTAACACTGTGATAAAATAACTAAAAATGATGTTACTAAAAATGATTAAACTCCTTGCACCACAAGGTTTTCAATGATTTTTCATCCCTCTAAAATCATAGGTGATATTACTATGCCAAGGACAACCAAATCTTTAACTAATACGGAAATAGACAAAGCAAAGCCCGCTGAAAAGGAATACAACCTTGCAGATGGACATGGCTTATCCTTAAGGGTGAAAACTAACTGTTCTAAACTATGGATCTTTAATTACTACCATCCTTTCACAAAAAAACGTAAAAATATTAGCCTAGGTATTTATCCAGAACTATCGCTTGCTCAGGCTCGTAAGATAAGAGATGAATTTCGTTCGTTGTTAGCCCAAGATATTGATCCTGCTGAATATAGAGCCTATCAGCTACAAGCAAAAAAAAACGAGCTAAAAAACACTTTTGAAGCCGTTGCTTGGCAATGGTTTGAACATCGCAAAACTCGCAAGAATTTTTCTGATGGTTACGCTAAAGATGTGAAAAGCCTTATTGAACGTATTTTATTACCTCATTTTGGAAAGTTGCCGATTAACCAAGTTACCGCACCTTTAGCCTTGAAAGCCTTTAAAACACTTCAAGATAAAGGTACATTAGAAACACTCAGGCGCTCTATACAAAAGCTCAATGAGATTATGGACTTTGCCTTGCACCGAAACATTATTTCGCATAATCCAACCGCCAATCTCTCGAAAGAATTTGATCATCCTACCGTTGAACACTTTAAAACGATCCGCCCAGAAGATCTACCTGAATTTCTGATGGCACTAAATCGTGCTCAAATTAAGTTACAAACACGTTATCTTATTCTATGGCAACTTCTTACAATGACACGCCCTAATGAAGCTGCTACGGCTCGTTATGAAGATATTGATGAAAAATCTAAGATTTGGACAATCTATATTCAAAAAGGGATTAAACAAGATGAGCGAGGTCGAAAACATAAAATTACGCTTTCTCTCCAAGCAATGGCTCTTTTGAAAGAAATTAAAAAATTGAGTGGTGGCAAAGAATATCTTTTTCCAAGCGAAAGAAATCTGAAATCCCATACCAATACTCAAACCGCTAATGCTGCTATTAAACGTATGGGGTATCAAGGAAAACTGGTTGCTCATGGATTAAGAAGCATTGCCAGCACTTACTTAAATGAACAAGGGTACAACAAAGATATGATTGAAGTTGCTTTATCCCATATCAATCAAGATCGCATTCATACCGCATATAATCGAAGCGACTATCTCAAACAGCGTTTTACAATACTACAAGCATGGGCAGATTTTATTGATCAGTGCTCGTATGGAACCATTCCACAGTATCATTTAAAGGTTGTTAATGGGTAGTTTGCCGAACGCTAAAAAACCATAATTTTTTGGGGAATAGATAACCAATTTTAGTAAAAGCTGCTCACGTTACTTGCAAGATTTTTTTGCCATATTTCAACAACGATTGAATTGCGAATTTTGGCTCATTTTGCGGTAAAAATTTGAGTGGTGAATACTAAAAGTCATGATGTAATGTAACGAGAGAAAGCAATTATAAGATTGATAATTGCCTTCTCTCTTTTGCGATGTTTACCTATAGAAAATCAAATTTTACTAAAATTGACTGCACTCAGGCCCAAGATTTTATATAGTTCAATTTACCCACACTTTTTGAAATTTACCTCTTTTTCCTTTTATCCAGCGGAACTTTTTCCGCTTAATAATTAATGATTTAATTTTAGATGTAGATATATTCAATTTTTCGGATAATGCTTCCAGCCTTCTTCTATCTAGCTTTCCCGCACAATCGCAAAATTGACGTGGTGATTTTTCATACAAATAAACCGCCTCAAGAATACTCATTTTTTCATCAGGAATAATAATCTTACTTGTTCTTTTATAGGAATATTCCACTTCTTTTTTCAATTTATTCAAATAATGAGATCGCTTGTAATTGCCTATCTGAATATGATCATCTTTTTTCTCATCCATTGGTGTCGCAAGTTCATTATGTAACTTCTCGTACGCAATGTGTTTGTTATTTTCAGCTCTGCTCTCCTTCAAGGCATCTTTAAAGATATAATTCCGATAACGGCGTGGCTTATTATCTTGAGTATGATCATAGTGAACGGATAAACCAACGTTTAACCAAGAAAAGGGAGCTATGGTTTCTTCAAACTCCTTCTCTCTTGGTTTAGTAATGTAAGCAATAATTCTAAAGAGATCATAGTAAGTATTAATCCATTGGGTATTAGATTGTTCTTGATAGCCAATTTTCGACAGCTGCATTCTCATTGCCTCATCAGTATTGAATCTGATATTTTTTCCAATATTTGAATAAGTAAAGTTTTTATCAAACACAATGATCGCATGCCCGTGAGTGTTAATTCTATTATCTTGTTCAGTACATCTACAATCTAGTAATGAAAACAATCCAAGATGATGAACCAATGAAGTATAAAGAAGATTTATATTTTCTTTAATCTCTTCAAAAGATTGATAAGTGGATGCAGCAATCACATTTTCAGGAGAAAGTGTGCAGAAAACAGCTTTAAAATCACCTAGCTTATAAGATAATTTGGCTTTATTTCACGCAATCCACTGAATCAAGGAATTATCTTTGCTGAGAATGAAACCTGATAATAAATCAAGAATACGAGGGTTCTTGATAATCAATTTGAAACTAGCTATCACTTCTTTTTGTAATTTCAATAATTTTTCATTGTAACAAGGTGTACAAGTTAAGAACACACATTTAGATGTAGCCGAAAATACTCTCCCCATTGTTTTTCCCGAACCTAAATAAGTGCCGCATTTACCTTGCTTTTCTAAGAAAAGTCTTGCTAATGCTTGAGATTGAGTATCAAGCATTGGTAGTGTATTAATCATTAATTCAACTAGTTTTGACATAGTGTCTCCTTAATTAGATCTACGATGTACCATATTTAAAATAAAAGCATTAATTTCACTTTCTAAATAACCTACAGAATTTGCACCAATAGAGAGCGGCTTAGGAAAGTCATTTCTATATCTCTTCGATTTTTGGTTCTGCCAATCATAGAATGTACTTTTAGAAATACTGAGCTTTTGAATAACCTCTTTTGGTCTCAGGATTTTAATTTTATCGTTCATTTCATCCCTCTTAAAAAGTTAATAAACAATGAAAATAGGCTACACCACAAAAATGAAATGATCAATATGGAAACAAGGATGACTTAAGATGTAATTTGAATGAAAAC
>CAJPST010000023.1 GCA_905373425.1 uncultured Mesocricetibacter sp. | reverse complement strand
GCGTTCTGAGAGGTCGGCAATTTTATTTTTAACAGGGTTAATTTCAAACATAATTTTTACTTTGATTTATCATAATAAATAAGCGTGAAATTATAAGGGATTTTCAGATATTTTGGTAGAAAAAAGCAATAAAAAAGACCTCATTCGGTTCAGAATGAGGTCGAAATAAAAGGAGAACAGTTCTTTTATTCCTCGATAGGGAATTTATCTACTAATTGGTTTTGCAAGCCGACATATTCATCTTCAATCTTTTTTGATTGCGAAGTGACTTCGCTCAACTTGTCTTGTGCTTCAGTGGAGGGTTTTTTACCTAATTCCACGGCAGCTTTAATAATTTCATTATCTGCGCCTATTTTATTTTTATATTTGGCAATTAACGGTTTGATTTCTTCGCTTTGTAAGTTCAATGCCTCTAATCCTTTTAAGTGCTCGTTTACCACAGAATGATAAGCGGCGATTGAGGCATCTAATTTAGCGTTGTCCTGAAATCCTGTAATTTGATTGATTACACCATCAAATGCTAAATCCAGATTTTTTTGATTTTGTTTTTCCCAAGTAACAAATTTCTTTAGTTCTTCTGCCTGTTGAGAAGTGGCAAAAGTATTGATTGAAAATAGTATCAATACAAAAACTATTACAACTTTAAATAAGATTGGCATAGAGAAAACCCGATGCTTTTTGTCAATTATAATTAAATTAATGTAAATTTTATGTCAACTTGAAAGTTGGGTTAAATTTAAAGTAAAAACATAACGTTGTCAACTCATTTTTTGAAAAAAGTAAAGAAATGATAAAAAATATTTACATTAATTTACATTAATGTCAGGATTAATGGCATTGAGGGGCTGTTTAAACAATCACATTGGAGTTTAAAGCAAAGTTTAAACCGGTGTGGAAAGTGAAATAAACAACTTTTTCACCCTGATTAGATGTGTGAACAGTTTGAACGCAATAAAAACGAGGATTTATATTTAATCACTTGCACTATCGGATAATAGCACTATAATTCATCGGCTTAGCAACCATTATTTCAGTATTTAGGAATTTTAAAAAATGAACAAAATTTTGACCGCTCTTTCGCTTACAGCATTGTCTATTTCTGCTATAGCAGCAGAGTCGCCGATCGCTTCGCAATTAAAAAAAATGGGGTTTGGGGAGGTTGAGGTAAAACCTTCTCCAATAAAAGGCGTGCAAACCATTGTGAGTAGTGCCGGAGTTTTTTATGCAACAGAAGATGGAAAATACATTTTACAAGGTAAGCTGTTTGAAATAACAGACAAGGGCGTTGTAGATGTCACTAATAAAGAATTACTAGAAAAACTCAATGCGTTGAAGAGTGAAATGATTGTCTATCCGGCAAAAAATGAAAAACATGTTGTAACGGTATTTTTTGATATTACTTGTCATTATTGTCATAAATTGCATGAACAGCTGAAAGAATATAATGATTTAGGTATTACCGTGCGTTATTTAGCGTTTCCGCGTAACGGAATGGATTCTAAAGCAGCCAAGCAAATGGAGGCGATTTTTACTTCGAAAGATCCTGTATTTGCGTTAAATGAAGCGGAAAATGGTAATTTACCAAAAGAACTAAAAGAAGCAGCAGTGGTGAAAAAACACTATGAGTTGGGAGGGAAATTTGGTGTGCAGGGTACGCCTACTATCATCACCTCAAGTGGCGAAGTTATTGCTGGGTATTTACCTCCAAAAGAATTGTTAGAAGCTTTGGAAACACAATAACAATAAATAGCTACCCTATGGGGTAGCCAATTTTTATTTAGTGAAGTAATGCAACGTGAATAAACTTATCCTTCGTCGTATTATCCCTCAAGGCGAACCGGTTTGTACCGATCCGTTGCTTGATCGTTTGTATCGCGCCCGTCATATTCAAAACGCTCAACAATTAGACCGTACGTTAGGAGCCATGTTTCCACCTGATTTACTCAGTGGCATTGAAAGTGCGGTCGATTTATTGCTTGATTTTTACCCATCTCAGGGAAAAATCGTGATTGTTGGTGATTTTGATGCGGATGGTGCAACCAGCACTGCATTAGCAGTATCAGCCTTACGCCAACTTGGTTTTACGGATGTGGATTATTTGGTACCGAACCGTTTTGAACAAGGTTATGGCTTGAGCGTTGCGGTGGCGGAATTGGCACTGAAAAAAAACGTTCAATTGCTGATTACCGTGGATAACGGTGTATCTTCCTCCGAAGGAGTTGATTTTCTCAAGCAAAATGGGGTGAAGGTGTTGATTACTGATCACCATTTGCCCCCTGAAATCTTGCCGAATGCGGATGCAATTGTGAACCCCAATTTAGCGCATTGTGGTTTTCCGTCAAAATCTTTGGCGGGAGTCGGGGTCGCTTTCTATTTAATGCTGGCGTTACGGGCAAAAATGCGCGTACTAGGAATTTTCGATGTGCAATCCCAGCCGAACTTTACGGAATTATTGGACTTAGTTGCTTTAGGAACGGTTGCCGATGTTGTTCCGTTTGATCAGAATAATCGTATTTTAGTTTATCAAGGCTTAATGCGGATTAAAGCCTCGCGTTGTTGTTGCGGTATCCGAGCTTTGGCGGAAGTGGCAAATAAAGATCTAAGTAAACTTGTCGCAAGTGATCTCGGTTTCTCCATTGCTCCCCGCTTGAATGCGGCTGGACGTTTGGATAATATGTCGCTGGGAGTGGAGTTATTGTTAGCACAAGATATGGCAAGTGCGCGTGCTTTAGCATTAGAACTGGATGGTTTAAATCAAACACGTAAAGAAATTGAACAGGGAATGAAGCTGGAGGCGTTAGAAATTTGCCAAAAAGTGACCGCACTTCAGCACGATTTGCCTTCCGGTATCGCCTTATATCAGCCTGATTGGCATCAAGGGGTATTGGGAATCTTAGCCTCGCGTATAAAAGATCAGTTTCATCGTCCGGTAGTCGCTTTTGCTTTAGAGCAAGAGGGCGTTTTGAAAGGTTCGGCGCGTTCCGTTGAAGGGATACATATGCGTGATGTATTGGAACGAATCCATTTGTATTATCCTTCAATGATTCTGAAGTTCGGCGGGCATGCAATGGCTGCGGGGCTAAGTATTCGCGAGGAAGAATTTGACAGTTTTCGCCAAGCATTTAATCAAGTGATTAATGAGTGGGTGGACACGGGGGAATTACAAGGTAAAGTTTGGACGGATGGGGAGTTACCTTCTCGTTTAATGATTTTACAAACTGCAGAAGCGATACAACAAGCCGGACCTTGGGGGCCGGGGTTTCCCGAACCTCTGTTTGACGGCGAGTTTAAAATATTACAACAACGTTTAGTCGGTGAAAAACATTTGAAAATGTTGGTGGAGCCAAATGAGGGTGGTCCACTTATGGATGCGATAGCATTTAATGTAGATACCCGTTATTATCCTGATTTATCTGTTAAAACGGCAAAATTAGCATATAAATTAGCTATTAATGAGTTTCGTGGTAATCGAGATTTACAGTTGTTGGTTGATTATATTGAACCTTTAGGGAGTCACAGTTAAATACAATGAACTTTTGGCGTGGTCTGTTGGTATTTGTGGCATTACAAATAATGCTACAAGTCGCATATGCTCAACATAATGTGGCAATAAATGAGATTTCTTCAAAATCGGAATTTCAAGATGGACGGGACTACTTTTCCTATAGATCGCCAATTAAAGTTGAGCGTGCTGATGATCGCATATTAATTCAATCATTTTTTGACTATGATTGCAGGGTTTGTGTTAATACACAGGACATTTTAGAGATATACGGTCAAATTAATTCTAATAATGTTGTGGTGGAAGAATATCCCGTAGCTACCAAAGAAACCCCTTTCTCAGCTCAGGTATACTATACTTTGCAAGAAATGAATCAGCCGGATGTGTCAGATTCTCTATTATTTGAAACAAGCGATGCGGTACGTTACAAAGAACTGGCTAAATATGAAAACTTGTTGAAATGGTTGGCGGAACAGAATGTTGATACTGAGCGTTTTGATCTAATTTATCGCTCCGACGAAATCAAGAAAAAATTCAGTGAAGCGGTTTATCGTACGGAGAATTATGGTGTTTTTACCTATCCTTTCGTAGTCATCGAAGGAAAATATGTATTAACCAACAGCACGTTGTATAACGATGATTATACCTTTGCGGTACTGGATTTTTTAGTACATAAATTAAGTAACGAAAGAGAAAATAAGGAATTGCAATGAAAATAGGAATAGTAGGCGCGATGGCGCAAGAAGTGGAAATTTTAGTCGATTTAATGACTGACAAAACGGTTACACAAATTGCGAGTTGCACGATTTTTGAAGGCAAAATTAACGATAAATCTGTTGCATTATTGCAATCAGGAATAGGCAAAGTTGCCGCGGCAGTAGGTACGACAGCCTTGCTACAATTGACTAAACCCGATGTTGTGATTAATACGGGCTCTGCCGGCGGTGTGGCTTCGGGATTGCATGTCGGAGATATTGTTATTTCCACCGAAACTTGCTATCACGATGTGGATGTGACGGCATTCGGCTATGCTAAAGGGCAGCTGCCGGCTTGTCCGCCAGCTTTTATTTCAGACCAAAAACTGGCCGCACTTGCGGAAAAAATTGCACGGGAACAAGGGCATAATGTGAAACGCGGTTTGATTTGTTCTGGCGATAGTTTTATTGCCGGCGGTGAACGATTGGCGCAAATTAAAGCAGATTTCCCGGATGTTACGGCGGTAGAAATGGAAGCAGCAGCAATCGCACAGGTTTGCCACAGTTTTAATATTCCGTTTGTAGTAGTACGGGCAATTTCTGATGCAGGGGACGGTGAGGCGTCGATTTCCTTTGATGAATTTTTACCGATTGCGGCAAAACAATCCTCGCAAATGGTTATTGGCATGTTAAACGAATTATAAAATAAGCCATAAAATGACCGCACTTTTAGTTAAAAATGTTGACTAATGTAAAGAGGCTATATATTAAATATTAAAACAGCTTAATCAGAAGGAGAAAAAATGAATTTTAATAATCTGTTAAATCAAGTTTTAGGGTCGGTTAAACAAGCCGGAGAGCAAATCAGTAAATCGGATAATATGCCGGATACGATCACTAAAGTTGGCGGAGGTGCAGCCGCTGTAGGTGTGCTTTCAATGTTACTTGGCAGAGGGGGCGGTTCTAGCCTTGCCAAAGTAGGCTCCCTTGCTGCGCTGGGTAGCCTTGCTTATCAGGCCTATCAGAATTACCAAAAAAATAATGGTAACGTATCGGTTTCAGATCTGATAGAAGGTGCATTTAGCCATAAGAGCGAACAGGTTGCCGAGCAAACCAGCAATGTGATTTTGCGTACGATGATTGCGATTGCAGCTTGCGACGGGGTAATTGATGAGCAAGAAAGACAGGCTATTTTAAGTGAGGGGGGCAGTACTCCTGAAATCCAACAATGGATCATTGATGAAATGGCACAACCTGCAAGTGTTGAAGTTATCGCACAGCAAGTAGGCAATAATCCTGCCTTAGCTTCCGAGGTTTACTTAGCGGCACGTATGGTTTGTGGTGCAGAGCTGTCTCGGAAAGAAATCGTATTTTTATCTCAACTGGCACAAGCGTTAAATTTAGACGATAAATTAGTTGAACAGCTAGAAAAACAAGCAGGCTTCTGATTTTTGCCCAATCTTATCAGCTGAAGGCGGTAGTAAAATACCGCTTTTTTGCTATTCGGAGAGTATCGGTGTAGCGATGATATAGCGATATAGTTGAGTAGCAATCTGGCAAGTCAGGTAGATAAATAACATCTGCAATTTGGCAAATAAAAGTGCGGTAGATTTTTTGGTAGTTTTATAAAACGTCCCGAAAATTCACCGCACTTTTTATATCGCGCTGCTACACAGATGTTATTTAATGTGTCAGCATTATTTAGAATTAAGCCAAGATACTATTCAATTCACGACTGATCGTTTCAACTTTTTGTGTGCCGTCCAAACAGAAGTATCTTGTGTTTCCTGCTTTGGCTTCCGCTTGGTAATAATCAACCAGAGGTTGGGTCGTGGAGTGATATACCTTGAGACGCTCCAACACTGTTTCCTTTTTGTCGTCAGGGCGAATAACGAGGTCTTCACCGGTTATATCATCTTTGCCTTCCACTTTCGGCGGGTTATAGACTACATGATAGGTGCGGCCTGAAGCCAAATGTACGCGACGGCCGCTCATACGCTCGACAATGATTTCGTCCGGTACGTCGAATTCCAATACATAATCAATGTGAATGCCGGCAGTTTTTAATGCGTCCGCTTGAGGAATAGTGCGTGGGAAGCCGTCTAACAGGAAACCTTTGGCACAATCCGGTTGTGAAACACGCTCTTGTACCAACGCAATAATTAAATCATCAGGTACTAATTTGCCTTCATCCATTAGCGTTTTAGCCTGTTTGCCCAAATCGGTTTCTGCTTTAATTGCTGCACGCAGCATATCGCCGGTGGAAATTTGCGGAATACCGAATTTATTCATAATAAATTGAGCCTGAGTGCCTTTTCCTGCTCCCGGAGCGCCTAAAAGAATAATTTTCATATTAACCTCATTAAATTAAGAAGATAAACCTGATTACATTACCGCGCTTGCGGTATAAACTCAAGACTTATATTGAAATATTTAAAAGTCAGTTTATGTTATTTTTTCATCTTGCGCTTTATTATTCCACGGAGCAACCCAGAATAGACAAATCATTCCCGGGATAGCAAGAATAAAACACAGCCAAAAGAAGGTGTAATAACCATAGTGACTGACAAATACTCCCGAATATGCGCCAATCAATTTGCTTGGAATGGCGGAAAGGCTGGTAAAAATCGCCAGTTGGGTTGCCGTGTAGAGAGGGTTAGTTTCCCTTGCCATAAACGCAACAAATGCTGCCGTTCCAAGGCCAACGCCAATATATTCTCCAATAATTACCGTTGTCAGAACAAAACGTTCGTAAGTTCCGATAGTTTCAAATTTTCCGTAGCCTGCCATCCATACAAAGCCCAAAATAGTAATAAACTGTACAAAACCGAAAAGCCATAATGAACGGTTGATGCCTAACTTAAGCATCAAAATTCCTCCGCAAATGCCGGAAACAATGGATGCCCATAGTGAATTAATTTTTACTACGGTACCGATGTCCGAATTACTAAATCCCATATCCAGAATAAATTTGGTTTGTAATGAGGTGGCGAGAGAATCACCGAATTTATATAGAAAAATAAACAGAATTAAGCCTATACCGGCGGCTATTCCTTTACGGGAGAAGAATTCTTTAAATGGTAAACTAAAGGTTTGGTAGAACGGTACGGAGCGGTCGATTTCGGGAACGTTAGGCTCTCGACTTAAAAATAAGGATAGAAATAACCCGGGAAGCATGAAAAGTGCGGTAAAAATAAATACGATTTCCCAAGTGAAACTGTCAGCTAAAACTAAAGAAATTCCGCCCGGAATTAAACCGGCTATGCGATAGGCGTTGACATGAATAGAGTTACCTAAACCTAGCTCGCTATCGGGTAGAATTTCACGGCGGTAGGCATCAATAACTATATCTTGCACTGCTGAAAATATTGCGATGGCTGTCGCAATTATGGCGACTGTTTGAATGTTTTGCGCCGGGTTGAATAGGCCTAATAGAATAATGGAGCCAAACAGGGTAATTTGGGTTAGAAACATCCAGCTGCGCCGCCGGCCAAGAAAATTTGGATAGTAGCGGTCAAGTAGGGGGGCGATTAGAAATTTCCAAGTGTAGGGAAAACTGGTTAAAGTAAAAAAACCGATTGTTTTGATATCTACCTGATTTGAGGTGAGCCAAGCGGGAACAAGTTGGATTAATACATACAACGGCAAACCGGAGCTAAAGCCCGTAAATATGCAAATTAACATATTACGGCTAAATATCTGGGCAATCAGAGGTTGATTCGGCATAATGCACGATTTTCCATATAATAAAAAACAAAGGCACGCGCTTTTCAGGGCGCGTACCGCAAAATAAAAAATACGCTAAAAACTTACCGCACTTTTGTTTAGAACTAGTCTTTATAGCCTTGCGGATTTTTTTTCTGCCAGTTCCAGGTATCTTTCATCATAGCTTCCAGACCGCGCTCTGCCTTCCAACCTAATTCCTGTGCTGCAAGGCTTGGGTCAGAGTAATAAGAAGCGATATCTCCCGGGCGACGTGCAACAAACTTATGCGGCAAAGTGATGTTGTTGGCTTTTTCAAACGCTTTTACCATATCCATTACCGAATAGCCGATACCGGTACCTAAATTATAAATGTGCAATCCCGTATCATTCTCATGGCGAGCTAAGGCTTTCAAATGCCCGATTGCCAGATCGACCACATGAATATAATCGCGCACACCTGTGCCGTCATGAGTTTCGTAATCGTTGCCAAAAATGGAAAGCTCTTTTAGTTTACCAATAGCCACTTGGCTGATATACGGCATTAAATTATTTGGAATTCCATTCGGATCTTCGCCGATTAAACCGCTTTCATGCGCGCCCACAGGATTGAAATAACGCAAAATAATCATGCTGAAACGTGGATCTGCCTTCACAATATCGGTCAACATTTGTTCAACCATTAATTTAGAGGTGGCATACGGACTGTTTGTACCGCCAACTTTGCTTTTTTCTGTAACCGGCACAGTTTCAGGTTCGCCATAAACAGTTGCGGTGGAACTGAATACAAAATTCCATACGCCTGCTTTGCGCATTTCCTGTACTAAAACTAAAGAACCCATCACATTAGTTTGATAGTACTCGGCAGGTTTTTGCACGCTTTCGCCCACAGCTTTTAATCCTGCGAAGTGAATTACCGATTCGATTTTGTTTTCAGCAAAGATTTTTTGCAATAATGCCGTGTCTAACACATCACCCAAGTAGAATTTGGTCGATTTTCCTGTAATTTGGCTTACCCGCTCTAAGGATTTAGGCGAAGAATTGCATAAATTGTCCAATACGACGACATCTTTACCTGCATTCAATAATTCCACTACGGTGTGCGAACCAATATAACCTGCACCACCTGTTACTAAAATTGCCATTATTTGTATCCTTTCTTATTCAAAAAATGAGTTTTTAGGGCGTGTTCTCAATTTGATTTAGTGCGCGTTATTTTTCGGGAAAAACGGCTTAAAAAACTGAGAATACGCGTTAGTATAACTTTTTTATATTCTAAGCGGAATAATAGATACCGTATTTTTATGATAACCATCAAATTTTGCCCTGGTTTGGCCTTGAACAAGTGACTTTCAGTATAAAAATGGGTAAAATTACTTCTCAATTTATTTTAAACAACTGAGGAAACAATAATGAATTGGTATTTACACGTTTTAAAAAATTACGCCAAATTTGAAGGACGCGCTAGACGCAAAGAATATTGGATGTTCTTTTTATTTAATTTTCTTGTTAGTATTGTATTAGCTTTAATAGATGCCTTGACAGGTTATCCATTATTTAACACTATTTATTCGCTTGCTGTACTGGTGCCGTCCTTAGCTGTAGGAGCGCGTCGCTTGCATGATACGGATCGCAGCGGTTGGTGGCAATTACTGGCATTTATTCCTTTAATCGGTGTGATTGTGTTATTAGTATTGTTCTGTTTTGATAGTCAGCCTGGTGAAAACCGCTTCGGTTCGAATCCGAAAAATAACTAACCGACAGTTCCTCTCTAAAAGTGCGCTAAAAGTGCGGTAGGAATTTTGATTGTTTTATAAAGCGGCTCTAGGGCTGCTTTTTTTATTTGTCAAAATTCACTCCTAAACGTTTACTCTTTCAACATTTGGCGTAGAATATTCACTTCCTTTTTATTTCTCAATTTAACTAGCTTAAGGTTCCATTTATGTCTTTAGAAAAACGATTTGAGCTTTCTGCTCGCGGATCTAATCTGCGTCAGGAAATGATTGCCGGATTAACTACTTTCTTGGCAATGGTTTATTCCGTGATTGTCGTGCCGAATATGCTTGGAGCAGCTGGTTTCCCGGCAGAAAGCGTATTTATCGCCACATGTTTAGTGGCGGGGTTAGGTTCGATTTTAATCGGTTTATGGGCAAATGCGCCGATGGCGATCGGTTGCGCCATTTCATTAACGGCATTTACTGCATTTAGTCTGGTTATCGGGCAAAAAGTCAGTATTCCTGTTGCACTAGGAGCGGTATTTCTAATGGGGGCGGTTTTCACCCTAATTTCGGCTACGGGAGTTCGTTCATGGATTCTGCGTAACCTGCCGTCCAGTATCGCCCATGGCGCAGGCATTGGAATCGGCTTATTTTTATTATTGATTGCCGCAAACGGTGTCGGTATTGTTGTCGGTAATCAGGCCGGTTTGCCGGTTAAATTAGGTGATTTCGCCTCTTTTCCGGTGATGATGTCGCTACTTGGGCTTGCATTTATCATCGGGCTTGAGAGAATGCAGGTGAAAGGCGGAATTCTATGGGTGATCATCGCGATTACCATTATCGGTTTAATTTTTGACCCGAATGTCAAATTCGGTGGCGAAGTATTCAGAATGCCGACTTTTGGGGAGCAGTCGCTATTTTTGCAATTGGACGTTATAGGCGCATTGCAACCGGCTATTCTACCGGTAGTTTTCGCTTTAGTGATGACAGCCGTCTTTGATGCAACCGGTACTATCCGTGCGGTGGCAGGACAAGCAGGGTTATTGGATAAAGACGGACAAATCATCAACGGCGGAAAAGCCTTAACCTCCGATTCGGTGAGTAGCCTTTTCTCCGGTATCTTCGGTACTGCGCCGGCAGCGGTTTATATTGAATCTGCAGCAGGCACGGCAGCCGGTGGGAAAACGGGGTTGACTGCCATTGTGGTTGGCGTTTTATTTCTATTAATGTTGTTTTTCCAACCGCTAGCCACTTTAGTACCGGGCTATGCTACCGCTCCGGCTTTAATGTATGTCGGCTTGCTTATGTTGAGTAACGTTAGTAAATTAGATTTTAGCGATTTTGTCGGTGCAATGAGCGGTTTAGTTTGTGCAGTGTTTATCGTGTTGACTGCTAACATTGTAACGGGAATTATGCTTGGTTTTGCCACCTTGGTGATTGGCCGCCTTGTTTCAGGTGAAATCAAACAATTAAACGTCGGCACAATCATTATCACCGTCGCATTAGTGGCGTTTTATGCTTTTGGTTTGGCGATTTAATTAAAGTGAATTATTGACGCGGGCTTTTGCTCGCGTCTGCCTCACACTCTACCTATTTTTTTCAAAAACTTCAAAAAAACCGACCGCACTTTTCAAGTGTTCGCCATAGAAAATGAGCGGAATGCGGTTTCGTTGCCAAGGCGGAACGGATAAATTTTGCCAGATTTTTTTAATATCTTCGTTTACGCCTTTTTCCGTTAATTTTACGTTTCCCGAATATTTGAAGCGGATTTGAATTGGTTTTTCAGTGAGTGTAAGTGTGCTGATTTTATCCAGCCATTGAAAACTGATTCCGTTTTCTTGTCGAAGTGCGATAAACTCGCCCAATCCGTCGGGTAAGGCTTTGGTTGGGTATAATGTCGATTTTGATTTCGCGTAAATCTGCAAACCTGTCGGTTAAATAGAGTTTTTGTTGATAACGACGGACAATTTTTTCCCCTAGTTTAAACTGCGGATTGGCATCTTGACGGGCAAAAATCACATCCTGAATAAGTTGATCCAATTGTGCTAACGATGGCATTTCTAATTGTAATTGCGCAAGCCAAAGGCGTATCAGTGCACGTTGTTTATGTACGGAAAATTGCGCGAAATTTGAAAGATTAAAAGTGCGGTCGGTTTTTTGGTAGTTTTTCCAAAACTCCTCAGCCAGTAGTTCGTTAATCAGTTGTTGTTGTTCAAAACAATGCTGTGCCGAACGTTTCACCGCTTGATCAAAATGTGGCCAGCGTTTTTTTAATTGTGGCAAAATTTCATTACGAAGGAAATTGCGATCGTAACGATTATTGGTGTTGCTTTCGTCTTCAATCCAATTCAGATTTTCCGATTGAACGTGATTTTCTAGCTGTTGCCGACTGAAATTAAGTAAAGGACGAAAAACAGGCAAATCATATACTGTGCTTTGTGTTTGCATTGCCCCTAAGCCTTGAATGCCGCTACCGCGTTTAAGAGCAAGTAGAAAGGTTTCCGTTTGATCCTGCAGATGATGGGCTGTGACTAAGATTTCATCCGTCTGTAAATGTCGTGAAATAGCTTGATAACGGGCTTGTCGCGCACCTGCTTCAATACCGTCGGTTTGTTCAACCTGCACTTTTTCAACAATCAACGGCACGTTAAATGTTGGGCAAATTTGTTGGCAGTGTACGACCCATGCGTCCGCATTAGAGCTTAAACCGTGGTGGATATGAATGGCTCGTAGCTCAAAGTGCGGTCGATTTTGTCGTAGTTTTATAAACAATGAAAGTAGAGCGGTGGAGTCTAATCCGCCGCTGAAAGCGATAAGAAAGCGGGTATAGCCTGTTTTATCGCATAATGTTTGGAATTGCTTGAATAACGGCATAGTTACATCTTGGTTAATTGAAAAGGCAGGGTAAACCTGCCTTGCATTAAATATCAATTGAGCAAGCTCAGTCAATCTTCACTGCTTTGTATTGGCTGGTCGGGTTGACAATGCGTTCACGTGCAGCAATCAGTTGTAATTCATAAGAGCCAAGTTGGTGGGTGGTTGCCATTACTTCGTTGACTGCGTTGGCTGTATGTTCGAATGCTTCCACATCAGATTTACCGTTAAGCAAATTGGCAATAAATAAACCGGCAGTTAAGTCACCTACACCGACAGGTTCTTTGTTGAATTTATGCAAAGGGCGGCTGATATGCCAAATGCCGGCTTGCGTAGCCATCAACATCTCAAATTTGCTCGGGTCTTGACCGACTTTACTTAAATGTTTGACCAACACTTTTTTCGGGCCTTTAGTTAAAATGATTTTAACTGCCTCAATCGCTTGACTGAAATTTTCTACGGTTAACCCGGTTAATTCGCGCAATTCAACCAAATTCGGTGTGATAATATCGGCATGAGGCATCGCTTTTTCGATTAATCCTTCGCGTACACCGTCGGCAACAATACAGCCTTTATCAGGGTGCCCCATTACCGGATCACAGAGGTAAACGGCATTCGGATTTTTAGCTTTAATAGTATGAAAAGCTTTTATAATTTCATCTACTTGTTCTGCGGAACCGATATAACCGGATACTACTGCATCACATTTATGTAGTTCACCGATTTCATCAATGCCTCGAACGATATCACCGATTTGTTCTTTTGGCATCACCATTCCCGTCCATTTGCCGTATTGGGTGTGATTGGAAAATTGCACGGTATTTAACGCCCAAACATCTACCCCCATCAATTGCATAGGGAAGGTTGCCGATTTGTTACCGGCGTAACCAAAAACGACATGTGATTGAATTGAAAGTATATTTTTCATAAAACTATCTGTCCTTAGCAAGAGAAATGAATTGATTTAATAACGGATTGGCAAGATCTCGTTCTGCTGTCGGTAAACTGATTTCAACTTGCCAAAAAGTGAGATCAACATCAGCATCAGCATTGTAATATGCTACACCATCCAAGCGTTGCCCTTGATGCTCAACACTGTATGCGACCAAATGAGGATTTAAATGAACTTTTTTCATCGGCAGATTGGTTGAATCATATACAGTAAAATCGTTTTCTTTGGCGCCTTTATAGGCTTCGGAGAAAAAAATCGAAGCTGCACTTTGTGCGCAACCAACGCAGGCTGAAGCATCATAAAACGTCAGAAAACCGTCTCCCTTTGGTGCGATAAACGTATAGCTTTGCGAACCATTAGCTCCGATTTGCCCTCTTGATAATCGCCAACCTTTCGGCACGAAAATAGAGCCGTTAGGCATTGCGTAGAGAGCCAAACGGTTTAAAATTTTTGCACTGATTTTGGTTTGTACCGCATTTACTTTGAAATTAATTTTATCCTTTTCATCACCTAAGGAATCAGAAAATGATGTATCAAATGCGTCAACTTGTTGTCCGTTAATTGTAATATGTCTGTTAGGTGTGACTTTAGGCGTTTCCGCAACATGCGAATTCCGTTCTATATTAAATTTAAATTGATATTGCTCTGCCCAAACATTACTGGTAATCAGACAGATGGAGAAAACGAATGAGAAAGAGATTTTATAGATTAATTTCATCGGATGTTGCCTCATAATAAAAAAGCGGCAAAAATTGACCGCTCTTTTTCTGATTTCAAATTAACAATAACCGTAAGACATCAATCGTTGATAACGGCGCTCAAGCAGGGCTTCTTGATCTAAAATGTCTAGGTCTGCTAAGTCGTCCAAAATACGTTGTTTTAGATTTTGCGCCATTTCCGCATAATTACGGTGCGCACCGCCTAAAGGTTCCGGTACGATATTGTCAATTAATTCCAGTTCTTTTAAACGGGGAGCGGTTAATCCCATAACGTCTGCGGCGGTGGAAGCTTTTTCCGCACTTTTCCATAAAATGGAAGCACAACCTTCAGGGGAAATAACCGAATAAGTGCTATATTGCAACATATTGACTTTATCGCCCACACCAATAGCAAGTGCGCCGCCGGAACCGCCTTCGCCGATGACGGTACAAATTACCGGTACTTTTAAAGTAGACATTTCGCGTAAGTTACGTGCAATAGCTTCCGATTGACCACGTTCTTCCGCTCCCACTCCGGGATAAGCTCCCGGTGTGTCGATAAAGGTAATAATCGGTAGATTAAAACGTTCTGCCATTTGCATCAAACGCAAGGCTTTTCGGTAACCTTCAGGAGCCGGCATGCCAAAATTGCGTTTGACTTTATCTTTAACCGAGCGACCTTTCTGATGCCCAATCACCATTACAGGACGGCCATCCAAACGCGCCAAACCACCGACGATTGCTTTATCATCGGCAAAGGCTCGATCTCCTGCCAGTTCTTCAAACTCGGTGAAAATATGCTCGATGTAATCCAACGTGTAAGGGCGGTTAGGGTGGCGGGCCATGCGTGAAACTTGCCAAGCATCAAGATTGGCAAAGGTTTTTTGCGTCAGTTCTTCGCTTTTTTTCTTCAAGCGAGCGATCTCATCATCAAGATCTAATTTATCATCTTGTTCAATAGCACGTAGCGACTCGATTTTGGCTTCAAGTTCGGCAATCGGCAATTCAAAATCTAAGTATTCTTGTTGGCTCATTCGGGTTTTCCTAATTTATAAATCAGCTCAAATTTCTACCGCACTTTACCAGTATTTACTAAAGCGTGCAAATAGTTTGTCGGGGTAATTTTTTTGGGTTAAAATGACCGCCTTTTTCATTATTATTTACTACTATCTCCTTGAATTATGACTCGAATTAATCTTGTCCCGCCTTCGGAACTTTGTGATCAACATTTGTTGGCAGAACATCGTGAGTTAACCCGAATTCCAAATGCCGTCGCTAAAGGAAAATTTAATTTACAAGGTCAGCCTACGGACTATAAATTGGGGGAAGGACACGTTCGCTTTTTCTTTAATAAATTGGCATTTTTAAAACGCCGTTATGATGAATTACATCAGGAATGTAAAGCGCGCGGTTTTAACGTGCAATATATTTGGCCGGAAAACTTACCAAAAAATGCAGAACTTTGGGCTGATTATCAAGCAACGTCTGAGGCTTTAGCGCTTAATCAGGAACGGATTGCATTACGTTTACCGATAAAGGCGCGTTTTACTCCGCATAAAAGTTAATCTATTTCAAAATAGAGGTGATAGTGCTTTCGGCAACCGCTGTTAAATTGTGCAGTACAGTTAGGGCAGGCAGTAACAGACATATATTGCTGAATACTGATTATTGTTTGACAAGCACCACATAAAATTGCCTGTTCATGGAATTCGTTTGGCTTCCATCGTTCGATAGAATGGTTTTCGCAGGCTTGATGGCATTGGTAACAGGGATAAAATTTGCCGCAACATTTAAATTTAATTGCAATAATATCCAATGGGGAATGGTAATGTTTACAACGGGTTTGATTATCGACGGTTAACCCATAAACTTGTATCACTTGGCGCTTTTCTCCATACCGGAATACGAAATGTTAAGGCGGTAAAATTTTTGTCTGTTTCTAGAAAACATCGCAAAAACCAACCGCTTTTTATTTTTTATATTCAGAAAAATCCTATTTTTTCATAATGTTAAAATAACGTAGAATATAAATTAATACGATAGCACCTAATACGCCAAATAGTAAACCAGGGATATTTAAACTACCGGCTGCATGTGCTGAGCCTATACCTAATACGTCTCCGAATAACCAACGACCAAGTGACGAACCGACAATCCCGATCACGATATTCATTAATAATCCCATATCGCTTTTCATTAATTTTTCGGCGATCCAACCGATAATCGCACCGACAATAATTGCTGCAACCCAACTCATTATTTCCTCCTTGTTGTAGAATTACATCAGTGGATTTGACTGTAGCAGAATTTAAAAAACTATACTAGTTTAATTAGGAACATTTTAAGCAAATATAG
>CAJPST010000022.1 GCA_905373425.1 uncultured Mesocricetibacter sp. | reverse complement strand
ATGCAACATGAGAGTTGAAAGTGCGGACAATTTTTTTGTGATTTTTACTGTTTAACTAAAAACACTAAAAAAAACAACCGCACTTTTGTCGTAGTCTTGACTAAATAACGGATACTTAAAGGCGATAAAAAAGGCGGGTAGTTTGCACTAAGCCGCCTTGCACTAAATAATTATTAAAAACGCATTATTCAATGGTTAATGTTTTACCGTCAAAGCTCATCGCCTGTACTGATGTAAGAGCTTTACCGCCATCTGTTTCACCGCCGATAAGCAACACTTTATTGTTGTAAGTCACGCTTACGCCGTAGCCGATACCTGCAGGTAATTCACCAACGATTTTCCATTTGCCTTTGTTGTTTAAAGTATAAACTTCTTTATGCCAAGCTTTGCTTAATCCTTCGTGGGCAAAGAGTTTGCCTTCGTTATATTGTTTTGTTGAACCTGGGAAGTTAGCACCACCGGTGATAATGTAATTTCCATTGGAATAACCACCCATAGCTCCAGCTAAACCGTCTTGAACTTTGTTTTGCGGAGCCGGAAGATCGCCCAATTTTTTCCATTGCACGCCGTTAGGGTTGATTTTCCCTTGTTCTGTTGTTGCTGTGCGTAGACCCGGTTTGATTTCACCGTTGACTACCAACAAGGTATTGCCGTTAACTGAGAATGCAGCACCTGCACGTGGTGGGAACGGGAATAAACCTTCGTTATACCATTTGTTGGTTGCCGGTTCATAACTTAATAACTCAGGGGTTAAAAAGTAGTCTTGGGGGCGTTGGTTAAAATATGGGATGGTTACCTCTTTTTGTTTTTCTTTATCTTCACCGGCAGCAGTGTAGTCTTGGAAATAACCATTGAAGATAGATTCATTAACGCCACCTAAGACATAGATTTTACCGTTATAACTGACCGCACTTGCTCCCACGATACCGCGAGGAGAGCGGGTCGGTAATTTTGTCCAAGTATTGTCGGCAGGGTTGAAGCTGTAAGCATCATTAACTAACTGTAGTTCACCTTTTTCATTTTTTTGTAAACCGCCGAAAACATATAATTTTCCGTCCACAGCTGCTGAAATTGGTTGGTTGCGATCACCGCCCGGGAATGCCGCGATTTCTTGCCATTTCGCATCAGCTTCTTTTAAATTAAGTGCGAAGAACTTGTTACCGCTTGTACCAAGACCAACATATACAGTGTCATCAATAAGTGCTCCGGTACCGTTTTTCAGCCCTACCGGCAATTCAGGATATAAGGCGGCTTGAGCTGAAAATGTTGCCATTGCGATAGCGGCAAATAAAGCGGATTTCGTAAATTTCATAGGATTACCTCTATTTATTTGAGTATTTTATTTTAAAAAGGACCCGATTCAAAAATTGAACGGTGGATTTAAATTTTAATTTGTCGGCATAGACTGCACGCCGACGGAACAAATTTTGTATTTTTATATTACGGCATCAGCAGATTAGGTATAAATGTGATTATCTGCGGGAAGATGGTAATTAATACTAAAGTGACAAAGATTGGCACTAAGAACGGAAGTACCCCTTTAGTTACCGTACTGACCGACATATTACCAACACGAGCAACCACAAACAATGCCATACCCATAGGCGGGGTTAAAATACCTATCATCATATTTAATGTGGTCATAACGCCGAAGAATACTAGATCGATGCCAAAGTGAGTCGCAATCGGAATTAACATTGGCAGAACAAGGAATTGTAAGGCTAATGCGTCAATGAACATACCTAAGAATAATAATAATAGGTTGATCATTACCAATACCATTGTTGGTGAATCAGCAAATGCCATAAAGCCGTCTGCAATGTGCATTGCTACCTGTTCACGTGCAATCATATCACCAAAGAAGGTTACCGTCATTACCATTAGCACTGTAACACCGGTAATTGCTACCGCTTCAATACAGCTTTTGAACAGTAATTGTAAGGTTAATTCTTTATAAATGAATTTACCGATAACAATAGAATAGAATGCTGCTACAACAGCTGCTTCTGTCGGAGTAAATAGACCTGAGAAAATACCGCCGATAATTAAAACAGGAGTTAAAATTGCCCAAACTGAGCTTTTAAACGCAGAGCAAATTTCAGCTTTACTTGCTTTTGGTGTACGCGGATAGCTCCGTTTTTTAGAGACGAAATAGTTCATCGTCATTAAAGCAATCGTAACTAATACTCCGGGAACGAAACCGGCAATGAATAATTTTGCAATAGATTCATTGGCAATAACCCCATAGATAATCATTGCGATACTAGGCGGAACTAATGGCCCGATAATACAAGATGCAGCGGTGATACCACCACAAATATCATCATCATAACCGGCATCGCGCATTGCTTTAATTTCCAATTGACCTAAACCACCGGCATCAGCCAAGGCTGAGCCTGACATACCGGAGAAAATCAAACTTGCACCGATATTTACATGCCCCATACCACCGGTATAGTGACCCAGTAAAGCTTTGGCAAAATTGAAGATCCGCTCCGTGATTCCGCCCGTATTCATCAGAATACCGGTTAAAATAAAGAACGGTACGCTTAATAGCGGGAAGCTATCCAAGCTATCAATTAATTTGTTAGAGGCCGAATTGACTATGCCCCAACGAGTCATTGAGAAATACAGTAACGTTGCAATGAATAACGACCAACCAACCGGTGTACCGAGGAACATGATGACCAGCCAAACAACTAGGGTAATATACACCGCGTTTTTACCGAATTTGACATAACTGGAAATGCGTAAAGCTTTGAACCATTCCGGTTGAATGTACAAAATAGCAAAAATAATGACCGCACTTACGACGAAAAAAGCGACCGGTAAATAACTGAGGTTATTTTTAAAGTTTTCGGCTTGCGCTTGACAAAAACGGAATAACATCAATGTAGCGACAATCGGCAGTCCGGCATAAAGCCATTTTTGCGTTATATCAGCATTGAAAGTTGCTTTCAGTGCTTCCATTGGGAATGTAGCGGATTCCCAAACTATGTAACCTAAGTAAATAAAGAATATAATCGAAATAAAAATGAGTAGTTGAACGAAAGAATTTGCCAGTTTTTTAATACTTGGAGGCATAAAATTCGTTACAAAGTCAATATACACATGTTGTTGCGAACGTATTGCCATACTAATGCCGAGTAAGCCGACGTAAACGAACAGCAATTTTGCCAATTCCTCACTCCAGATAAACGGAGTATGGAAAAGTTGTCTTGCAAGAATTTGTGCAATGAGAATCAGAAAGACGACAAGCAATAACGTACCGCCAAGCCATTCTTCTAATTTATCCATTATTTTCATACATACCTCGAATGATTGGATAAATAACCTTGCTCTTAACTTGTAAGAGCAAGGTATTTATTATCTTAGAATTTATTTAATCGCAGAGATTTGTTCAATAGCCTGTTTACCTAATTCACCATTTTTCTTCAGGTATTCGTCATAATACGGTTGAAGAGCTGCTTTGAACGGAGCAACATCCGGAGTGGTGACAGTCACGCCTTTAGATTTGAAGAACTCAATTAGTTCTTTTTCACCATCCATAAATAATTTGGTGTGATATTCGGCGGCTTTTTCGGCAGAGTCTGCGACTACTTTTTGTAAATCTTCAGGTAAGTCTGCTAAGGTTTCTTTACTAACTAAGTAAAGTTGGTCATTCAAAATATGATTGGTCAGAGCCAAATATTTTTGTACTTCATAGAATTTTTGTGCCTGAATAGTCGGTAACGGGTTTTCTTGACCGTCAACAGAATTTGTTTGCAATGCCAAATACACTTCAGAGAATGCCATTGGCGTTGGAGATGCACCGACATATTTGGCAAACGCCAGATTGGTTGCAGCATTTGGAACGCGTAATTTTAACCCTTTCATATCAGCAATGCTGTTTATTGCACGGTTAGATGTAGTTTGACGTGTACCGTTATAAGCTACAGAAAGTAATTTAACGTTTAATTCTTTGTCAATTTTCTTGATTAAGTCTTGACCGAATTTGGTTTCCAACAATGCTTTTTTAGCAACATCGAAGTTTGAGAAGATATAAGGTAGCGCAAATACTTCAGCTTCAGGATAGGTAATCTGGAAGCGGGCGGATTCACCTAATGTGAAATCAAGTGCGCCGTCTTTCAGTTGTTTTAACATTACGCGGTCATCACCAAGCTGTGCACTTGGGAAGATGGAAATTTCAATTTTGCCGCCTGATTTTTCTTTTACTTCTTTAGCGAAAAATTCGACTGCTTTATATTCGTTAGAGCTGGTACCTGCAACCATACCGAATTTCAGATCATAATCTGCCGCCAATACAGAAGCAGACATACCCAAACATAGTGTTGCAAGAGCTAATTTATTAAGTTTCATTATGAGTTCTCCCATTGTTTCAATGTAAAGCAATTTTGCTTGATTTGTATTCTAAAGTAAAAAAATCATTTTTGAATCTATTTTGGAGTTTTTTTTCAAAAATGAGAGGTTCGTCACAAATTTGACATTTTCTTGGGTGCGTTTTACTCATTTTACTATCTATTTTTTCATTTCCAGTTTAATAATATGTAATGTTGCAGTGATTGAAGTTAGGATTGAGGGAATAAAAAATGCTGAGTGACCAAGATATTTTGAATCGTTATCTGGCTAAACGGGCTGAATTCGAGAAAACGGCGGATATTACTTTAATCGGACATTCGTTGTTTGATATGTGGGGTGATTTGCCTGACGGAACGCCTTCTTTAGCCGGTAAAAGTGTTGCTAATTTGGGTATTTCGGGGGTTAGTACGCGCCAGTACTTGGATGTTGTCGTTAGGCCCGGATATATTCAACATTTGGGGCAAACGGTGTTTTTGTTTTTAGGTGTGAATGATATTGTCAAAGAACCTGATTATTCACCGATGCAGGTGATGAGTTGGTTAGAGGAAATTTTACGCAGGTTGCAAAAAGTCGCTCCAAATTCACGTTATTTTTTATTGGAAGCCACCCCTGTTAACAATATTCCTACAGTTGACAATCCTGAAATTCATCAACTTAATGCTTATTTACAGGAGCATTGCCCAGCAGGCTTAACATTTGTGCCGACACAATCATTTTTCATGAATAAAGAAGGCAAGCTGGATCTTGAATTATGTACGGACGGGTTACATTTTAACCCAAGAGGTTATGAGCGCTTAACGCAAATTTTACTTGAACGGCTATAAATTTTTCATTTCTGTGAAGCTGATCACAAAAATTGTTTTTTTATAAATAATCATTATTAATCAAATGGTTATGTTTTTATGGCAAATGTTGGGTATTGTTGTAATTTATTTAAAATCAATGGGATAGATTATTTTATAAGGAAATAAATTAACTCTTGTTCTTTTTTATTTGCGGGATTATGCTATATTTAAATGAAGTAAAAATTATTTAGCGATGTTAGATTTGGAGTATTTATGTCAAAGTTATCACATCAAACAGTTTTAGCGACTATTAAACATGGACTTATTGCATCCTGCCAACCAGTGGATGATGGCCCTATGGATAAACCTGAAATTGTTGCCGCAATGGCGCAAGCTTCTGTCGCCGGAGGAGCAGCAGGGCTACGAATTGAAGGAGTGGACAATTTGAAAGCGACGCGTCCGCTAGTCAATGCGCCAATTATCGCCATTGTAAAGCGCGATTTACCTGACAGTCCTGTCAGAATTACTCCGTTTTTACAGGATATTGAAGACTTGGCAGCAGCTGGTGCTGATATTATTGCAGTGGACGGCACCAATCGCAAACGTCCCGTTGATATTAAAAGTGCGGTGGAAAAAATTCATGATGTAGGTTGCTTAGCCATGGCAGATTGTTCTAATTTGGAGGAAGGCTTATATTGTCAGCAGTTGGGATTCGATATTATCGGTAGTACCATGTCTGGGTATACCGGTGGAGAAATTCCTGCTGAGCCGGATTATCAGTTAGTGAAAGATTTGAAAGCTGCCGGCTGCTTTGTGATGGCGGAAGGACGCTATAATACGCCGGAGCTAGCTAAGACGGCAATTGAAATTGGTGCGGATGCCGTTACTGTTGGATCAGCATTAACCCGTTTAGAGCATATCGTAAGCTGGTTTGCCGACGCAGTGAAAATGGCCGGAAAATAAAGGAACAGAGTTATGCGTTGTTTGGCATTGGATATCGGCGGTACTAAAATTGCAGCCGCAATTGTTGAAAACGGACAGGTGACACAGCGTCAGCAATTGGCGACGCCACAACAGGATTCCGCGAACGGAATGCATGAGATTTTAGCCCGGATCGTGCAATCTTATGCCGAGCAATTTGACTACATAGCCGTGGCTTCGACGGGGATTATTAATAACGGTGTTTTGACAGCGTTGAATCCGAAAAATCTGGGGGGGTTAGCGGAATTTCCGTTGAAAGAAAGCATTGCACGTCATACGGAGAAACCGATTGGCTTGCTTAACGACGTGCAGGCGGCGGCTTGTGCTGAATATCAATTCGTTGATCAAAGTGCGGTCGAAAATTTCGTTTTTATTACGGTATCTACCGGCGTTGGTGGGGGAATTATATTAGGGAGAAATTTGCTCACCAAACCACACGGTGTGGCGGGACATATCGGCCATATGACGGTAGATTTAAACGGCCCGGTTTGCGGTTGTGGGCGGCGTGGTTGTGTGGAAGCTATTGCAGCAGGACGGGCTATTGAAGCGGTGTCTTCTCAATGGGATCCACCTTGTTCGCCGAAACAGGTATTTGAGCTGTTTCATAAAACGGATGAAAAAGCGACCGCACTTATTCGTCGTTCCGCCCAAGCAATTGCTAATTTAATCGCTGATATACGTATCGGTTTAGATGTACAAAAAGCCGTGCTGGGAGGGAGTGTTGGTTTGGCACAAGGTTATCTCCCCTTAGTACGTGAATATTTGGCAGAAATGCCGCCGTTTTATCATTGTGATGTGGAATCCGCCCGTTCCGGTCAGGACGCCGGTTTAATCGGTGCAGCTTGGTGGGTGGCCGATTGTTTAAAGAAAGGTATTACTTTATAAGGAGTTGAAATGATTATTGGAGATTTAACCCGAGCGGACTTTAAACGCGAGCTGCCAAAAGCGATTGCAGATGTGTGCGAATATTTGAATACCTTGGATTTAGAAGGGTTGGAACTTGGTCGTCACGATATCACCGAGCAGATTTATATGAACGTTATGTCGTTTGATACTGCGCCTGCGGACAGCAAACAGGCTGAGTTGCATCATAAATATATTGATGTCCAGGTATTGATTTCCGGCAAAGAGAATATCGAATACAGCGTGACTTATCCGACTCTGTCTCTTTATACCGAGTATAACGAAGAGGATGATTACCGCTTAACTCCTGAAATTGAATGTAAAAGCACGCTTTCACTACGCCCGAAGATGTTTGTTGTCTTTTTACCTTACGAACCGCATAAGCCGGGTTGTAATGTGGATAATCAATCGGTGAATTTGAAAAAATTAGTCGTGAAAGTACCGGTCGATTTAATTTAGAGAGGTGCCTTATGCCTGCAAATGGGAAAATCTTGGATACTATCGATTCGCTTTACGATAGTTTAACCAAAACTGAAAAAAAGATTGCCAAAACAATTTTGAGCAACCCTCAGTTGTTAAATCAAGCTTCCTTGTCTGCTATTGCCGTTGATCTTGATGTAGGGGAGGCAACTTTTATCCGATTCTGTCGGACTTTAGGGTTCAAAGGTTTTACCGATTTTAAGATGGATTTGGCCATTGAGCTTGCTACACAAGATAAAAGTGAAACAACCCTATTGGACACTGATGTTACCGTAGAAGACAGCGCACAAAACATCGCTTTAAAATTACAGGCGGTTATCAATAATGTTATAACCGAAACAATGAACTTATTAGATTTCAATGAGTTGGAAAAAGTCGTCAAGGCATTTAGACAAGCCAAACGAATTTTCCTGTTCGGTGTAGGTTCTTCCGGTATTACGGCGGAAGATGCCAAAAATAAGTTCATGCGCATAGGCTTACAAATGGATGCGGCAACTAATAACCATTTTATGTATATGCAGGCTTCATTAATGCAGAAAGGTGATGTAGTGATGGGAATTAGCCATTCCGGCTATTCGCAAGAAACCACTCATGCGCTTGGCATTGCTCATAAAGCAGGAGCGACAACCATTGCTTTAACCCATAATTTGCGCTCGCCAATTACAAGAGTTGCAGATTTGGTACTGATTAACGGCCATCGTCAAGGGCAGATGCAGGGAGACTCTATCGGCACAAAAATAGCGCAATTATTTGTACTGGATCTGATTTATGCCTTAATTGTGCAAGCGGAAGAAGAAAAAGCAACAAAAACTAAACAAAAAACCCTTAATGTCATTTTAGAACAACGTATCAAATAAACTTACTCAATTAGGAGAAACAATGAAAAACTTAAAAGGTATTTTTAGTGCATTACTGGTGTCTTTTAATAAAGACGGTTCAATCAATGAAAAAGGCTTACGCCAAATCATTCGCTACAATATTGATAAAATGAAAGTAGATGGTTTGTATGTGGGTGGTTCTACCGGTGAAAACTTTATGTTGTCTACTGCGGAGAAAAAAGAAATTTTCCGTATTGCCAAAGATGAAGCTAAAGATCAGGTAGCATTAATTGCACAAGTAGGTAGCGTTAATCTGCACGAAGCAGTAGAGCTTGGTAAATACGCTACAGAATTGGGTTATGATAGCCTTTCAGCGGTGACACCGTTTTATTACAAGTTTAGCTTCCCTGAAATTAAACACTACTATGAAACTATTATTGCAGAAACCGGCAATAATATGATTGTTTATTCCATTCCGTTCTTAACCGGCGTGAATATTGGTGTGGAGCAGTTCGGTGAACTATATAAAAATCCGAAAGTGTTAGGTGTGAAATTCACTGCTGGTGATTTCTACCTGTTGGAACGCTTGAAAAAAGCCTATCCTAACCACCTCATTTGGGCAGGTTTTGACGAAATGATGTTACCAGCTGCTTCATTAGGTGTAGATGGTGCTATTGGTTCAACCTTCAATGTGAACGGTGTCCGTGCTCGTCAAATTTTTGAGTTGACTAAAGCAGGAAAATTACAAGAAGCATTAGAAATTCAACATGTTACCAATGATCTAATTGAAGGCATTCTAGCGAACGGGTTATACCTCACCATTAAAGAATTATTGAAACTGGATGGTGTGGATGCAGGTTACTGCCGTGAACCAATGACAGCCGCAGCAAGCGACAAACAACTTGCCGTAGCGAAAGAGTTAAAAGCAAAATATTTGTCTTAATCGGATAGTTTTTTAATCATAATTGACTCATCTCAAATAATATTAAACCGCACTGAAAAGTGCGGTTTGTTTTTTCATTTTTTTATGCGCTTTTGGCCATTTCAAATTCAATTAACATCATCAAAATATGGATGACTTTAATATGAATTTCCTGAATACGGTCGGCATAACGGAAGTGCGGTACACGGATTTCCACATCGGCAAGCCCGGCCATTTTGCCGCCGTCTTTACCGGTCATTGCAATCACTTTCATACCTTTGGCTTTTGCCGCTTCAATAGCATTCAACACGTTTTTAGAATTACCGGAAGTGGATAATCCGAATAATACATCGCCCTTTTGTCCTACGGCTTCGACATAACGGGAAAAGACATGCTCGTAACCGAAATCGTTACTTACACAGCTTAAATGGCTGACGTCGGAAATAGCAATAGCCGGATAGCCCGGGCGATTTTCACGATAACGGCCTGTTAGTTCTTCTGCAAAATGCATGGCATCGCAATGGGAACCGCCGTTTCCGCAAGACAGCACTTTTCCACCTTGTTTGAAACTGTCGGAAATCAATAATGCCGCTTGTTGAATCAATTTAATGTTGTTGTCATCAGATAAAAATTTGTTTAATACATCTGCCGCTTCAGTGAGTTCAGCTTTGATTTGATCGAAATACATTGGTGTCTCCTTTCAGATATTTTAGAATCGCTTTTTCCGATAGTGCCTTACTTTCTTTGCTTGTATAAAAGGAAGGCAGCACAGAAATGCACTTCCGGCTTTGTGACTTCCTCTTTTCAAGATGATTTTTTAATGAAAAACAAGCCTGATATTTGCTACGCGCTTATTTGGCGTCATTTTTCTAAAATCATTCTTACGTTCGCGCAACTCAACGGAAGAAAAGTGATTTTTATTATAAAAAAGTGCGGTCGTTTTTTCGAGTGTTTTTAGAACTTGTAGCCAACCACTAAAAAACGAATTTTTCCATCACTTCTTTTTCCGTGAGTTTAGGTACATCATTTTTCAATTCGTAAAATGATGGTTTTTTGTCAATAAAGATTTCATCTTCCAAGGTGAAATCGGTTTGCGTAGAGAACAAACCGCTGGAAACTTCATAGCTTTGCGTGCCAAGCAGATGATAATAAAGATGCGAACCGCAGTGCTTGCAAAATGCCCGCTCCGCCCATTCGGAAGATTGATAATGGGTAATATGTTCATTACCTTCAACCTCAATTTCCTCGCAGTGAAAAGCAAATAAAGGACCGCCGTTCCAACGCTGACACATATTGCAATGACAAGCGTGAACGTTCTCATTTTGTGGTACGGAGACGGAAACCGCTCCGCATAAGCATTGACCTTTCATAGTGATACTCCTTATAGCTGAAAATATAATTAATTGGCTAGAGGTCAGTCTAATAAATTTTTTACCAAATCTGTCACAAATTCCAACCGCACTTGGTGTTGTTCCAAGGAACGGTTAAATCGGAATTTAGTCGGTCCGTCGAATTTAAATACGGCGGGTTGCTGTTTGATTAAATTAAGGAACTTCATCGGATCCAAATCAGTGTTCGGGCCGAATTCGATAAATCCACCGTGCAATGTCCCGTCGATCTTGATGATCTTAAGTGCTTTTGCTAACAGGCGCAGCTCGGCGATTTGTAACAGGTTTTTGGTGGCCTCGGGCAATGGGCCGAAGCGATCGATAAGTTCCACTTTCAGTTCATCCAGTGCGTTTTTGTTTTCTGCACCGGCGATGCGTTTGTAGAACGACAGGCGCATGTTAACATCACCGAGATAGTCTTCCGGCAATAAGGCTGGCACACGTAAATCAATTTCTACTTGTTGTTGCGTTAGTTCTTCTAGTGACGGTTCACGTCCTTCTTTGAGGGCATTGACTGCGCTTTCCAACAGTTCCATATACAGCGAGAAGCCGATACTTTCGATTTGTCCGCTTTGTTCTGAACCTAGCAGTTCACCCGCCCCTCGGATTTCCAAATCGTGAGTAGCCAAAATAAAACCGGCCCCGAGGTTGTCTAGGCTTTCCAAGGCTTCTAACCGTTTTTGCGCATCCTTCGTCATCAGTTTCGGCGGCGGCGTAAGCAAATAAGCATAGGCTTGATGGTGAGAACGACCTACCCGTCCACGTAACTGATGTAATTGCGCCAGCCCAAAATTATCGGCGCGCTCGATAATAATGGTATTGGCGGTCGGCACGTCGATACCGGTTTCGATAATGGTGGAACACACCAGTACGTTATAACGCTGATGATAAAAATCTGACATCACGCGTTCCAACTCCCGTTCGCGCATTTGTCCGTGTCCGACGATAATGCGTGCTTCAGGTACAAGTGCGGTCAGTTTTTCGGCCGTATTTTCAATACTCGCTACATCGTTATGTAGATAATACACCTGTCCGCCACGTAGAATTTCGCGCAGAATTGCTTCACGCACTATCAGGTCATCGGCTTGTTTGACAAATGTTTTGATTGTCAGACGGCGTGCCGGCGGTGTAGAGATGATGGATAGATCGCGAATGCCGTTCATTGCCATGTTCAGTGTGCGCGGAATCGGTGTAGCGGTTAGGGTCAGAATATCAATGTTTGCGCGTAGTTGTTTGATTTTTTCTTTTTGACGCACGCCGAAACGGTGTTCTTCGTCAATAATCAGCAAACCGAGATCATTGAATTTAACATCCGACTGAATCAGTTTATGCGTGCCGATCAAAATGTCTACTTTGCCTTGCTCTAGATCGTCTAAAATTCGTTTTTGCTCTTTTGGTGTTCTGAAACGTGACACCATTTCTACATTAACCGGCAAATTAGCAAAGCGATCCTTAAAGTTTTCATAATGTTGCTGTGCCAATAGCGTAGTAGGAACCAACACAGCTACCTGTTTTTGATTCATCACTGCCAAAAAAGCGGCTCGCATCGCCACTTCGGTTTTGCCGAAACCTACATCACCGCACACCAGCCGATCCATCGCTTTCGGTTGACACATATCGGAAATTACCGCATTGATTGCTATTTCCTGATCAATGGTTTCTTCGAATGGGAAAGTGGCGGCGAACTGACGAAATTCATCGCGATCATATTGAAATGCAAAACCTTTTTGTGCTTCGCGTTGGGCATACACATCCAGCAATTCTGCCGCCACATCACGGATTTTCTCCGCCGCTTTACGGCGCGCTTTAGACCAAGCATCACTACCCAATTTATGTAGTGGCGCACCTTCATCGGCACCACCTACATAACGGCTAATTAAATGCAGGTTTGCCACCGGTACATACAATTTAGCATCGTTGGCGTAGGTCAGTAGCAGATACTCCGCTTTAATTCCACCGTTCTCAAGGGTGACTAAACCGCCGTAACGCCCCACGCCGTGATCCAAGTGTACCACTGCCTGACCGGGTTTTAGCTCGGCTAAATTGCGAATCAGTGTATCGGGATTAACCGTTTTACGTTTATCGCGACTACGCTGTTGCACCCGCTCGCCGAGCAGCTCGGTTTCACAAATAATCGCAATAGGCTCATGTTCTTTTCGCTCAATAATGAAGCCGTTATCCAGAGTGCTGATTTGCAGGCTGTAAGTTTGTTTTTCTGCATCGCTTAAACTTTTGATTTGTTTCGGTTTTAGCTTAATCGGTGCAAGCAAATCAAGCAGTGTTTCCCGTCGTCCTTCGCTTTCTACGGAAAAGATGATATGCCCTTTGAATTGTGTAATAAATCGTTGTAAATTTTGTAACGGTTCTTTTTGTTGTGATTGAATTTGTAGTTCCGGTAAAGCGGTAATAGGCAAATTTTTCTGCCGTAAAGATGACCGCACTTTTTCACTTTTTAAGGTGATTCTCGGGTAATTTTTTAAATGGCGGTTAATTTCATCAATGCGTAACCACAATTGTTCAGGTGGTAGCAATGGGCGCATCGGATCAACCCGACGACTTTCAAAACGCTGTTGAATATCCTGATAGAAGCGCTCCGCTTGCATTTGATTCTGTTCATTATCAATAAACAAGGTATGGTCGGGCAGATAATCGAAGAGGGTTGCCATTTGTTCAAAAAACAGCGGTTGCCAATATTCAATACCTGAAATTAATGTGCCTTTGCTGACCTGCTGATAAATATGTTCCGGATCGCGACGGATTTCGCCGAAGGTTTCGCGAAATCGAGAACGGAAAAATTCAATGCCTTTATCATCTGCCGGAAATTCATGTGCAGGCAACAAATTAATGCACTCTATGGCTTCCAGTGTGCGTTGGTTATCCACATCGAAAGTGCGGATCGAGTCAATTTCGTCATCAAAAAAATCTAGCCGAAAAGGCACCGCACTTCCCATCGGAAAGAGATCCAAAAGCGATCCGCGTACCGCAAATTCGCCGTGTTCCAACACCTGTTCTACCGCACGATAACCGGCATTTTCCAGCTGCAGGCGCAATTTGTCGATTACCAACCGATCGCCTTTTTTAATCAGTAATACGTTATGTTGCAGAAACTGTGGAGGGCATACCCGTTGCATTAACGTGTTAATGGGTAAGATAAAAATTCCCCGTTTGGCATTTTGCAGATAAAACAATGCACTTAAACGAGCGGAAATGATTTCCTGGTGGGGCGAAAACGCATCGTAAGGCAATGTTTCCCAATCGGGAAATGTGCGTACTTCAGAGGGATAACGCTCTCGCAAAATCCGTTCCAAACGTACCGCACTTTTACTATCCGCCGTTACTAATACAGTCAGTCCTTGATGTTGTGTCGCAATTTCGGCAACGGCAAAACCATCGGCACCTGCGATGACATTGGCAAGGATTTTATGGTCGTTGGGTTGAGTAGGAATGTCTAGGTCAAAATAATTTGGGTTCATAAAGTGCGGTCGGTTTTTCGTTTGTTTTTTCAAAAGGCACATTTTAGCCGACAATCAGAAAATTGACAAAAGATAAACGGCTTTTAAAGATGAGTTCTAAATTCAAAACCGAGCAATAATTTTGAGTTTATATTGAATTTTTATCAATTTCCGTTTGACAATATTATGAAATTTAGGTATTTCTAACACATCGAATTTTACGGAAAAATACCATGAAAATGAACCGCACTTTAACTGCGATTATTATGACGACCACCACCATTATTATAAATGGCGCGGGTTAGTGCGTAATAAAAAATCATTAAACCCGCATTTTATTATAATGCGGGTTTTTTATCGGTATTTTTAACAGGTTATTCAGTTTAAACATTCACAACATTATTAAGAAGGAAAATTCTATGCGCGTACTCAAATTTGGCGGTACTTCACTCGCTAATCCGGAACGGTTTTTACAGGCGGCTCAGCTTATCGAGCAAGCTCACTTGGAAGAACAGGCTGCTGCTGTTTTATCTGCACCGGCTAAGATTACCAATCACCTTGTTGCCCTTTCTGAAAAAGCCGCTCTTAACCAACCGACCGACACCCACTTTAATGAAGCGCTTGAAATTTTCTACAACATTATTAACGGACTACACGAAAAAAATAACAAATTTGACTTGGTGGGAACCAAAGCGTTAATTGATGCGGAATTTGCACAAATTGCCGAATCGTTGCAGGCAATCCGTCAGGCGGGCAAGCTTGAAGATGCGGTGAAAGCCACAATTGATTGTCGTGGAGAGAAGTTATCCATCGCGATGATGAAAGCTTGGTTTGAGGCTTGCGGTTATGAAGTAACCTTGATTGATCCGGTACAGAAATTAGTGGCGTACGGTTCTTACTTGGAAAGTAGTGTGGATATTGAAGAATCCACCAAGCGGATGGCTGCCGGCTCAATTCCGAAGAAAAATGTGGTGTTGATGGCAGGTTTCACGGCCGGTAATGAAAAAGGTGAGTTGGTTCTGCTTGGACGTAACGGATCTGATTATTCTGCAGCCTGTCTGGCGGCTTGTTTAGGCGCAAGTGTTTGTGAAATTTGGACGGATGTGGACGGCGTGTTTACCTGTGATCCACGCTTAGTGCCTGACGCCCGTTTGTTACCGAGCTTATCCTATCGCGAAGCAATGGAACTTTCTTACTTCGGAGCCAAAGTGATTCATCCGCGCACGATTGGGCCGTTGGTACAAACCAATATTCCTTGCCTGATTAAAAATACTGCTAATCCTACTGCGCCGGGTTCGGTGATCAATAGTAGCGAAAAAACTAGCGAGGGGTTGCAGGTTAAAGGCATCACCAATTTAGATAATGTAGCGATGTTCAATGTCTCCGGCCCGGGTATGCAAGGCATGGTAGGTATGGCGGCACGCGTGTTCTCCTGCATGTCAAAGGCGGGCGTGTCGGTAATTTTAATTACCCAGTCTTCTTCGGAATACAGCATTAGTTTTTGTGTACCAAGTAAGCTGGTTGCAGTGGCAAAAGCAGCGTTAGATAACGAATTTGCAAGCGAATTGCAAGGTAAGGATTTGGATTCCGTAGAAGTGATTGAAGATTTGTCGATTATTTCCGTAGTAGGTGACGGAATGAAGCAGGCGAAAGGTATTGCCGCACGTTTCTTCTCTGCATTGGCTCAAGCAAACATCAGCATCGTCGCTATTGCACAGGGTTCTTCAGAACGTTCGATTTCGGCGGTGGTAGCGCAAAATAAAGCAATTGAGGCGGTAAAATCTACCCATCAGGCATTGTTTAATAATAAAAAAGTGGTGGATATGTTTTTGGTCGGCGTCGGCGGTGTTGGTGGTGAACTTATCAAACAAATTAAAAACCAAAAGGAGTATTTAGCCAAAAAAGACATTGAAATTCGTGTCTGCGCGTTGGCAAATTCTAATAAAATGCTATTAAACGAAGGTGGTTTGAGTTTGGATAATTGGCAGACAGATTTAGAGAATGCCACTCAACCTTCCGATTTTGATGTTTTATTGTCATTTATTAAGTTGCATCATGTAGTGAACCCGGTATTTGTGGATTGCACTTCCTCCGATAGCGTGCCGAGTTTGTATGCTCGTGCGTTAAACGAAGGTTTCCATGTAGTAACACCGAATAAAAAAGCCAACACGCGCGAAATTTCCTATTACAATCTGTTACGTGAAAATGCGCGTTGCAATCAGCGTAAGTTTTTATACGACACCAACGTGGGAGCAGGTTTACCGGTAATTGAAAATCTACAAAATTTACTTGCCGCAGGCGATGAAGTGTTGCGTTTTAACGGGATATTATCCGGCTCGTTATCTTATATTTTCGGTTTGTTGGAAGAAGGCAAAACTCTGTCGGAAGCGACCGCACTTGCACGTGAAAAAGGCTTTACCG
>CAJPST010000021.1 GCA_905373425.1 uncultured Mesocricetibacter sp. | reverse complement strand
GCACAGCACAGCACTTGGATAACCTATCCATTAAATTAACGCAACTTAAATTACTTCTACCTGAAATTTTTTGCGAAGAACAAATTGATTTTCAAAAATTCCAACAACTTTTCTCTGATCACATCACTTCTGACCCCGAGCGTTATATGTTGAACTGGGCGGGAAAATCCGAAGCCTATCGCATATTACAAGCACAAACTTGCAAAACTCTCACACCGCAACCTGCGGAAAGTGTCAATTTTGATTCCACTGAAAATATATTTATTGAAGGGGAAAATCTGGATGTGTTGAAAGTGTTACAAAAATCCTATTTCAATAGCATCAAAATGATTTATATCGATCCGCCTTATAACACAGGTAATGATTTTGTTTATAACGACAATTTCAAGCAGGATCTTAAAGATTACCAGGAACAAAGCGGCGAATTGGATGACGAAGGCAACCTCAAACTGGCGTTCAAGAAAAACAGCAAGGAAAACGGGCACTTCCACAGCAAATGGCTAAATATGATGTTGCCTCGTTTGCATTTGGCAAAGAATTTACTGAAAGATGACGGTGTGATTTTTATTTCCATTGATGACAATGAACAGGCACAGTTGAAATTATTGTGTGATGAGGTGTTTGGGGAGGAGAATTTTGTTGCTGATTTTATTTGGGATAAGAAGAATTCAGCAAAAGGAGTTCCTCCAAAAAATATGGTGGTTAATATTCACGAATATATTGTTTGTTATTCCAAAAATACAACGAAATTATTAGGGGAATTAAGAACCAAAGAAGGATTTCATAATCCTGATAATGATAGCAGGGGGGAATGGCGTTTATCTAATATAAAAAGTACATTAGAAAAGCCGCAGGATAAATTTATTATTAAGGATCCTAAAACAGGATGGTGTTTTGAGAATTATTGGGCATTTTCTCAAAACTCTCTTGAGAAAATGATTAAGGAAGAACGCATCATTTTTCCTAAAAATCCAGATGGGTTACCTAAACAAAAAGAATTTTTTAGTGAGTTTGTTAATCCTTATATGCCAATTAAATCTCATTTGGGGTGGTTTGATCCTCAATCTACAACGGAGAAAAAAGTAGAATCTTTAATGGGATCAAAAATTTTCTTATATCGTAAGCCAGTTGAATTGATCAAAAAGATTATTTCTCAGTCTGATAGTAGTAATGAAATCTTTATGGATTTCTTTTCTGGTTCAGGTACAACCGCCCACGCCGTGATGCAACTTAACTCTGAAGATAACGGCAATCGTCGTTTTATTTGTGTACAACTCCCAGAAGTCACGGATGAAAAATCCGAAGCCTTTAAAGCGGGTTTTAAAAATATCGCTGAAATTTCCAAAGAACGTATCCGCCGAGCCGGTAAACAAATTGCCGAAAATCATCCGGACAAACAACTGGATACCGGTTTTAAAGTATTTAAGCTGAGTGACAGTCACTTTAAACAATGGCAATCGCCTTCAGCAGAAAATTTAGCGCAGCAAATCGAATTGTTTGTCGATTCCGTGCGGAAAGAGGCAACGCCTAACGCCATGCTTTATGAAATTTTATTGCGCTTGGGCTTGAAATTAACGACAAAAGTGCGATCGGAAAATCAGGTGTTTTGGGTGAGTGATGAAAGCGGGCAACAGTTTGCCTTGTTGCTTGAAACCCTGAGTGCGGATTTATTGGATAAGGTGATTTCTGCCCAGCCGAAAAAGGTCGTGACATTAGATTCGTTGTTTAATGGAGATGATGCCTTAAAGAAAAATGCCGAGTTGCAAATGAATGATGCAGGCATTGCCTTCTTTGTGCTTTAAGGAGGCAAAATGGAACTTCAATTTGAAACCTTGGATTACCAAACGCATGCGATTCAAGCGGCGGTGGATTTGTTCATCGGACAGCCTAATCAGCAAACGGAATTCGGTTTGAAAGCGCAGAATGATATGCGTTTCGTGGCGAATTTGTCGTTACAAATTAATGATGAACAGTTGCAACAAAACTTGGCTAAGCAACAAAATACTTTTAATTTTTACCGCACTTTAATTGAGGAACAGGGTAGAAATTTTACCGTAGAAATGGAAACAGGCACGGGGAAAACCTATGTTTATTTACGTACGATTTTTGAATTGAATCGTCAATATGGTTGGCAGAAATTTGTGATTGTGGTGCCGAGTGTGCCTATTCGTGAGGGCGTATTGCATACCTTGGAAACAACGCGTAGCCACTTTGCCACCCTGTTTGATAACCCGAGCGTAAATCCGAAATATGAATATAAGAGTAATCAACTTTCCCGCTTAAAAGCCTTTGCTACCGGTAATCATATTGAAATTTTGGTGATGAATATTGATGCCTTTGCTAAAGAAAGCAATGTGATTAATACACAAAATGAAAGTGGCGATGCGCCCATTCGTTATATTCAACACGTCAATCCTATTGTGATTATTGATGAACCGCAGAATATGGAAACGGATATTCGCCGTCATGCTATCGCAAGTCTCAATCCTTTATTCACTCTGCGCTATTCGGCAACCCATACAAACGCCTATAACCCGATTTTTCGCCTCAATCCCGTGCAGGCGTACGAATTAGGCTTAGTGAAGCAAATCGAAGTGGACAGCGTGTTGGCGGATAATGATGTGAATGGCGCTTATGTGGCGTTAAAAGAAATTAACGTAGGTGCGAAAAGCTGGTCGGCGAAAGTGGAAATCTTGGTGAATGATAAGTCGATGAAGAAGAAAATCGTCACGATTAAACAAAATCAAGATCTATTTGATCTTTCTAAACAAAATGAGGCTTACCGCATCGGCTATATTTTGGAAGGAATGAATGTTGAGGAACAACAGATTCAATTTTCCGGCGGGTTAAAAGTGACGAAAGGCGTTGATAATTCATTATTGAAGGACGACATTCAAAAAATGCAAATTCGCCGAACTATTGAAGAGCATTTACACAAAGAAAAACAGTTAAATCCGTTAGGTATTAAAGTGTTGTCGCTATTTTTTATTGATAAAGTGGATAACTACCGCAACGACGGTAAATTTTATCAATGGTTTGAGGAAATTTATCGTGAATTAACTGATGAAGATCCAACGAGTGTGCATGAAGGTTATTTTTCCAAAGATAAAAAAGGCGTTTTGAAAGATACCAACGGTACAACACAGGCGGATAATGACACGTATCATTTAATTATGCGGGATAAAGAAACCTTACTGTCTTTGGATAAGCCGTTGCGTTTTATTTTCTCTCACTCAGCTTTGCGTGAGGGGTGGGATAATCCGAATGTGTTTCAAATTTGTACGTTGAACGATACCCATTCGGAAATTAGAAAACGACAAGAAATCGGACGTGGATTGCGCTTGCCGGTGAACCGGTTTGGCGTAAGAAGTCATGAGCGGGATAAAAATATCCTGACAGTGATTGCCAATGAAAGCTATGAGGAATTTGCTGCCAAATTACAACGGGAAATTGAAGAAGATTGCGGTGTGTCCTTTGATAAAGGACAAATTAAAAATAAGTTGGATCGAAAATATGTGCGTTATCGCAAAGATTTTTGCCAACACCCTGAATTTGCAGCGATTTGGGAACGCATTAAGCACCAAACGACTTATCGGGTCAATTTTTCACAGGATGAGCTGATCGAAAGTGCGGTCAAAAATTTGGTCAAAATGCCACGTATTGATGAGGTGAAAATTCGACATGAAAAGGTCGCCTTTGCGATTAATGAAAAAGGTGTGACGACAGAATATCGTTCTTCCAATCAGGTAACCTCAAAAACTCACTGGGATATTCCCGATGTGTTGGGCGAATTACAGAAGAAAACCGGGTTAACCCGTCAAACCATTTGCCGTATTTTGCAAAAATCAGAACGATTGGCAGAGATTTATCATAATCCACAACGTTTTATTGATTTGGTTGCAGAAAGAATTAATGAAGCGTTAAGTCAAATTATGGCGGATGGTGTGGAATATCACCGCATTGCGGATCGCACCTATGAAATGACATTATTTAAGGATTTTGAGTTTTATCTTAATCAATACAGTTTTTCTGTGAGTAATCAATCAAAAACCATTTATGAGGGCTATATTGCTCTAGATTCCAACACGGAAAATACGTTTGCCCGCCATTGTGAAAGCAGTGAAGATGTCGAGTTTTATTTTAAGTTACCGAAAAATTTTAAAGTTCCAACGCCATTGGGGAATTATAATCCCGACTGGGCAGTAGTATTTAAAGGGCAGAATAAAGTTTACTTTGTGGCGGAAACCAAAAATACCGGTAAGGGTATTCAGCGTGGTGTGGATGAAAGCAAGTTGGATCCTTCAGAACAAATGAAAATTGCTTATGCCAGAAAGAATTTTGAACATCTCCGTAGAGATTACAATGATTTGGAATATCGTGTAGTAGAAAAAGTAGAGGAACTTGCTGTTTAGACACATTAATTATTCTAAAAACAGACCGCACTTTGTTTGTTTTGATAAAAGTGCGGTCATTTTTTCTTATATTTTTCACTAGCAAGTGGTGAATCGCCAGTCTATGCTCTTCCTATAAAGGTTATAGAAAAACCATTCTATTCTGACAAACCATAACATTAAGTGAAAGCTCTCTATGCGGAGTATGTGCGTTTAAATTCAATTTAAACAAAAAAGTAGGTTTTCTATTTAATTATTATCCGCTTTAATTCCGGGCAAATTTTTATCATTTTATAAATAGATCAACCATGTTAAAATTCCGTAAAATTTTGATCGCACTTTAACTTAATTTTAACTAAATGCTTGCTCAATCTTCTCCTAGTATGCCTTTTGCCACCGCTGTGCTGACTTGGTTTGACAAGTTTGGGCGTAAACATTTGCCGTGGCAACAGGGTAAGAGCTTGTATGCGGTGTGGCTGTCGGAAGTGATGTTGCAGCAAACTCAAGTGGCAACAGTCATTCCTTATTTTGAACGGTTTATCAAAACCTTTCCGAATGTGAATGCACTTGCTGATGCGCCTTTGGATGAAGTATTGCATTTATGGACAGGATTAGGTTATTACGCACGAGCACGCAATTTGCACAAGGCTGCGCAAATCATTCGTGATTGTTATCACGGTGAATTTCCTACGGATTTTCAGCAGATTTTGGATTTGCCGGGTATCGGTCGTAGCACTGCGGGAGCGATTTTGTCATCTTGTTTAAATGCTCCTTATCCTATTTTAGACGGTAATGTAAAACGTGTGCTATCCCGCTATTTTGCGGTAAGCGGTTGGAGTGGTGATAAAAAAACGGAACAACACTTGTGGGAATTGAGTGCGAAAGTTACGCCAATTCTACAAGTAGCAGATTTTAATCAGGCGGTGATGGATATTGGGGCAATGGTTTGCACGCGCTCTAAGCCAAAATGCCAACTTTGCCCGTTACGTGTTGATTGTCAGGCAAATTTGACTGACAGTCAGGCAAAATATCCAACGAAAAAGCCGAAAAAAAATCTTCCCGAGCGAGAAAGTTATTTTTTAATTTTGTCTAAACAAGGGAAAGTTGCGTTAGAACAACGTAAAAATTCCGGACTATGGGGCGGGTTATATTGTTTTCCTCAGTTTGAGAATAAAGCGGATTTATTAAAATATCTGCAACAGCAAGGAATTAATCGATATCAAGAGTGGGCTGGATTTCGACATACTTTCAGTCATTTTCATTTAGATATTTATCCAATTTATGTGGAAATTGATGCTGAAATTGTTGACGAAGATTGTTCAGCTTGGAAAAAAGTGACGGAAAATCCGGCAGAATATAAATCTTTTATATCAAGTGCTGTCAAATATTGGTATGATCCACAAGTTCCGGATCAAATCGGGCTGGCTGCGCCGGTAAAAAATTTATTAATTGAGTTTCAGAAAAGGAAATAGGAATGTCAAGAACCGTATTTTGTCAGTATTTAAAACAAGAAGCCGACGGCTTGGATTTTCAATTATATCCGGGTGAGCTAGGTAAGCGTATTTTTGATAATATCAGTAAACAAGCATGGGGCGAATGGATGAAAAAACAAACAATGCTTGTCAACGAGAAAAAGTTAAATATGATGAATGTCGAACATCGCAAGTTATTAGAACAAGAAATGGTCAGTTTTCTTTTTGAAGGAAAAGAGGTCCATATCGAAGGCTACGTTCCACCGTCAGAATAATATCAATAACATGAAAATGAAGAAATTTTTAATTCTAGCACTAATTCCGTTTTTGTATGGCTGTTCATCCTCCGATTCGGCTCCGAATTATGATGATACGTTTGCAAAAGACACGCATGGATTGGATTTGCTAACCGGTCAGTTTTCGCAAAATATCGACCAGATTTGGGGTGTGAATGAGCTGTTGGTAGCAAGTCGAAAAGATTATGTAAAATACACAGATAGTTATAATACGCGTAGTCACATTAGCTTTGAAGAAGGCCAGATCACTATTGAAACCCTAACTAACGACACGAGCCGCTTACATAAGTCTATCGTACATACCCTCTTGATGGGCTCTGATGCAAAAGGGATTGACCTATTTGCCTCAGGAGATGTGCCGATAAGCTCTCGTCCATTCCTTGTTGGGCAGGTGGTTGATAATTTAGGTGGTGCGATTAATAACGTAAGTGTAGCCAATAATTTCGCAATGTATTTGATCCAAAATAAATTGCAGACTCGTCGCTTAAGCAACGGAAAAACCGTGCAATTTGTAAGTATTCCGATGATTGCCAACCACGTTGGTGTACGTGCACGCAAATATTTACCGTTTATTCGTAAATCCGCTCGTCAATATAATATCGATGAAAGCCTAATTTTAGGAATTATGCAAACCGAATCTAGTTTTAACCCTTATGCGATTAGTTATGCAAATGCGATGGGGTTAATGCAGGTAGTTCCACACAGTGCCGGACGTGATATATTTGAAATGAAAGGACGTTCGGGGCAACCAAGTAAAAGCTATCTGTTTGATCCGGAAAAAAATATTGATGCGGGCGTGGCTTATTTATGGCTGTTAAAAAATGAGTATTTACAAGGTATTACCGATTCCACATCCATGCGTTATGCGATGATTTCCGCTTATAATAGTGGTGCCGGAGCTGTGTTAAGAGTGTTTGATTCCGATCCGTATTCGGCAATTGCGGAAATTAACAGTATGTCTCCTGACCAAGTTTATCGCATTCTTACTACACGCCATCCATCGGCACAAGCGAGAAATTATTTGATAAAAGTGGACAAAGCGCAAAAAAGCTATCGTGGAGCACGTTAATTACGAAAAGGTTATTCTAAATACCCGTCAGATTTTATTTGACGGGTATTTTTTTATGATGGCCCGTCATAAAAGCTCATTGCGCATTAAATATGCGTTTTGCCTACTAAACAGGCAAACAAATAATAAACGCCAATTTTTTTGAAATAGGTGTTGACTTGCCGCCTAAAAAACGGTTTAATACGCCCCGTTGACGCGATAAGCGTTGCGCCTCGATAGCTCAGTCGGTAGAGCAGGGGATTGAAAATCCCCGTGTCGGTGGTTCGATTCCGCCTCGAGGCACCATCTTTTCCTCCTTAGTTCAGTCGGTAGAACGGTGGACTGTTAATCCATATGTCGCAGGTTCGAGTCCCGCAGGAGGAGCCATATTTAAGAAAGAAGCCGTTAGTTTTAAGCTAACGGCTTCTTTCATTTCTAGCAGTATATCTAAGATAATTTTTGAAGATGTTCCTTTGCACTGAAAAGTGCGGTCATTTTTTCATAGATTTTCCACAGAAATTTTTTAGCAAAATATAATCCACCGCCTAGCAGTGGCACTGGCGACTATTTAGGCATATTATTTAATTGGTTTTTCTGGTGTTTGTTGGAGTTGTTGTAAGGTTTGCCCTTGTTTCAAAATATGTGGTGTAACAAAAATTACTAATTCACGTTTTTGATGCCGTTCGCTTTCACGACTAAATAAATGTTTTAACCCCGGTACGTCGCCTAATAACGGTACTTTATCTATGCCTTTACTAATAGTATCCTGAAACACGCCGCCGAGCACAATGGTTTCTCCGTCTTTGGCAAATACCTGTGTGTTAATTTCTTGTTTGTCGATCAAGATAACCTCTCCTTCGCCTGATGCAATAGTCGCACCCGGAGCGTTTTGACTAACCACCAAATCCAGCAAAATTGCGTTGTCACGTGAAATATGTGGCGTCACTTCTAAACCTAACACCGCCTCGCGAAATTCCACGTTTTGTGAACCGCTCTTTTCATTGGTGGAAACATAAGGAATCTCTGTACCCTGTTTGATACTGGCACTTTTCTTGTTAGTTGTCAGTAATTTCGGGCTGGCAATAATTTTTACGTTGTTTTCACGCTCTAATGCACTTAATTCTAAATCTAGCAGGCGGCCATTAATACGTGCTACTTGAATCGCCGCAGAAGCTGCAGGCAGATTTGTCGTACCAAAATTTACATTGAGATTTTCCGCCACATTAGTAAACCCGTTTGCCGCCAGTGAACCCATCACTTTACGTGAACTTTGACTTGGTTCAAATACGCCCCAACGCACGCCCAATTCGTCTAAACTTTCATCACTGATGTTGACGATCCGTGCCTCTATAGCAATTTGCTCTATCGGTTTATCCAACTCGGCAACCAGTTTTTTAATATTTTTAATTGACGCTTTTTCATCGCGGATAATCAATAGATTACTGCGCTCATCAAAAGAAATGCTACCGTTAGGCGATAACATTGAACCGCTCCCTGATGTCAGCGATTTCATCACTTCGGAAGCTTTGGCAAAATGTAGTTTAATTGTGGTTGACGAAAGAGTCGGCATATTATCCGGCACAGGCAAATTCTCAACTGTTTCAGGGGGATTCATTGCTATGGAATTTGCCGAATGCTTTTCCCCCTTACTTAAATAATAGATGCCGTTTTCTTGCCACAATTCTAACTGTTTAATTTTAGCAACTGCGCGAAGTAGCTGATCTAAATCAGTATTTTCCAGTTGTAATGAAACCGTGCCTTCCATTTCATCATCAATAATTAAATTAACATTTTGTTCCGCCGCCAATTGTTGCATTGTAGTGACAAGAGGAGCTTGTTTTAAACGAATTGAAAAAACATTATTATCGGCAATCGGCTCTTTTGCGGTTGCGATAAAACTCAGTAAAAACAGACCGCACTTTGCACAAATATGAACAAATGAACGCATAATTCTTCCTTAAAATTTGACTGAGACAATTTCGCCCGCCGAGCAATCTTGCTGGCGACGAGTAAATTGAACCTCATGCTTATTGATTTGATGAAGCTTGAGTTGCTCTTGAGCGATAGAATCCCCAATAACCGCGCTAAACACCTGCTTTTCGTCATCATTAAGCAGTAATTGTTTATAGGTTTTATGTTGTATGATGCCGACAACCTTTAAGCGATTAAAAGGTGTGTCTTGTGCAACTGCGTTTTGTTCCGTCGGGCATTTAGTAGATGTAGCCTTCTGTATTTTATCTACAGTGGGCAGAGCGTTATTTTTTAATCGTTGATTTTTGTCAAAAGGATCGCCGGCAAAACTATTTAAGCTAAAACAGAGCAAGACGCATAACATACGGGTTCTCATTCTTTTTCCTTAACTGGTTGTAGTTGTAATAAAATTTCACTTTGAATGGAAAACTCTTCACTGGATTCGAATTTGTTTATTTGTAACTGAATTACCTTTAATTGCGGTGATTGCTCCAAAAGCACGGTCAAAAATTGTTTAATATCATTAAAATGACCATCAATGTGTAAATTCAGCTGTGGGTGGCGTTCAAAGATCCATTGGCTGTTGTTAATTTGTAATCGGATCGCTAACTGCTGAACCTGCTGAGTAATTGGTGCTAACCGTCCTGCTAACTCCGGAGTTAATGTCGTATTTTCAAACTTTTGCCTTAACGCCTGTAGAATTTGTTGTTGATGATGTAACTTATCTTGCTGTCCCAATAACTCCGTTTCTGTTAGTGAAAGCATTTGCATTCTGCCGAGAGTTTGTTGTAGTGGCAGATATAAAAAGCATAATCCAATCAAAATTAGAATAAAGTTCTGCTTTACCTTGGCCAGTTTGGCCCATGTTCCCCATAAATTTTGCGGATCATTAAAGATGGAACGTTTCATCATTCACCTGCTAAATCAAGCATAAATTTGAATTGTAGACTGCCGTCTTGATGTGGTGTGAAGCCGGATAATATAACTTGCTGAAAAAGTGGGTTTTCACTCAAAAAACGATTAACCCCTTCAAATTCAGGTTGATTTTCCGTAATACCGCTCAGTTCAATTTGCGTTGAATTTAATGTTAACGAATCAAGCTCTCCATTTTGTAACGGTAATTCCGATAGTAAAGTAAGGATTTGTAGAATTTTTGCCGTTGTAACAGGCGTTTGATTTTCCCGATTATTATGATTGTTGCGTAATTTGACGATTTGCCGCTCAATTTTTGTCAGTTCTGTAATAATTTGCTGCAAGTCTGTCCGTTTTTCCGCTAAATTCATGGAAATTTGTCTGTCAAAATAATGTAGCCCAAAGCTTAATATCAATACGATTGACATTAATCCCAATAGCTTCAGTAACAAAATTCTGCTGTTCTGTTGATGTTGTTTTAATCTCCATGGCAGTAAATTAATGTGACATTTCATCTTGTTGTAAATCCTGTTGCCATAATGCCGCACCTAAAGCAATAAACGGTAAATCGATGTCCGCTTTCAACCAGTCAGCGGGAAAATTTTCTCTTGAAGTTAAAGAGTGATAAAAAATGACTTGTTCAGGAATTTCTTTGTAACGCTCACAGAATTCGGCATAAAGTGCGGTCAATTTTTGCGGTGTTTTATAAATTACCCTTAGTTCATGCTGTCTATCTTGCAAGGCGAAACAACTCTGCTCATCTTGATACAAAAACAGTGTCGATGATCGTTTAATGTTCGGGAAAAGGTAGCCAAATGCACGCAAAATACAGTGATTAACATTATCCAACACATCAATTCGTAATGGTGACAACGGTTCAAGATGGGCCTTTGCTACTTTTTGCATAATGGCGAAAATATCCAGCCGAAAGCCTTGTTTAAGTGGTTCGGTGGCGTAATCAAACCATAGCTCTTCAAGCGGAATCGGTAATTCGTTTTGCAAAGTAAAACGGCATTGTTGTTCACATTCCTGTTCATTAAGAATATGAGGTAAGATCAAGGTTTTCATCCAAATATGCTGCGGTGAAATAGCGGTGATAAATTTAAATTTCAACACACCGGACAGTTCAATTTGCCGTTGCTGTGCAATTTTCTTCGGAATTGAGAGTGGATGTTGGATATCGGTTAATAAAAAACAGGCCTGATTTTTTTCATCAAACCAAACAACTTCAAGAGTTTCTCCCCGTTGCCAAATTCCTACCTGAATAGTTTTTAATCGGTTTGAGCGGATTTTTAACATCGAAATTTTCCTTTATTTTAATATTTTTCTTTCGCTATGTTGTCTATATCTTTATACTTATACTTTGGAATAATTTTCCTGAAATTTTTGAATAACGCATTAGATAAGAGTAAATTTTGGAATGAAGATCGCAAAATTAATATTCAGCACTCTATTAACCGTATTTTTTTTAGGGTGTGTTGTTGCGGGAATGTTTTATGTTCACCTTAAATCGGGTTTGCCTGATGTGGATAGCTTAAAAACCGTTGAGTTGCAACAACCGATGCAGATTTACACGGCTGATGGAAAATTAATCGGAGAAGTAGGTGAACAACGCCGTATTCCTGTGAAACTGGCGGATGTTCCACCGAAATTAATTAAAGCAGTATTAGCGATTGAAGACACGCGTTTTTATGAGCACCATGGGGTAGACCCTATTGGTATTGCGCGTGCTATTTATGTGGCAGTGAATAATCGTGAAGCGTCCCAAGGAGCCAGTACAATCACTCAACAAGTGGCCCGTAACTTTTTTTTAACGCCGGAAAAAACCGTCATTCGTAAAGCCAAGGAAGCAGTATTAGCGATTGAAATTGAAAATGCTCTAACGAAGGATGAAATTCTAGAACTCTATTTAAATAAAATTTATTTAGGCTACCGCGCGTATGGTGTCGCGGCGGCTGCGAAAACCTACTTTGGCAAAGAATTAAAAGACTTAACATTATCTGAAATGGCTTTGATTGCAGGGTTGCCAAAAGCACCTTCCACAATGAACCCTTTGTATTCTTTAAAACGCGCGGAAGAGCGTCGTAATGTCGTATTAGGACGGATGCTGGCGGTAGATTACATCACTAAACAAGAATATGAAGACGCCAAAAACGAACCGATTGTAGCAAAATATCATGGTGCGAAATTAGATTTTCGTGCTGAATATGTCACTGAAATGGTGCGCCAGGAAATGGTTAAACGTTATGGTGAAGATGTAGCCTATAATAGTGGTTTTCGTGTTTATACCACAGTTGTGTCTAAAGATCAGGAAGAGGCACAAAAAGCCGTGCGTAATAATCTGATTAATTATGATATGCGTCATGGTTATCGTGGTGGAGTGGTATGGTGGAAAAAAGACGAACCAGCTTGGTCAGAAGAAAAAATTATTACTGAACTGCGTAAATTACCGAATTCCGATCCTTTTATACCGGCTGCCGTATTAGCTATAGGAAAAAATGGAGCAGAGTTATTGCTAAGTAATGCAGAAAAAATGACATTACCGAGTGAGGCAATGCGCTGGACGGGTAGAAATAATCCGGTCAAAATCGGGGAACAAATTTGGATAAGACAACGGGAAAACGGCGAATGGATCTTAGGACAAATCCCAGCGGCAAATTCCGCGTTGGTTTCTCTGAATAGTGATACCGGCGCGATTGAAGCAATTGTTGGTGGTTTTAGTTTTGAACAGAGTAAATTTAATCGGGCGACCCAATCTCTCGTACAAGTTGGGTCATCAATTAAACCGTTTATTTATGCGGCCGCATTAGAAAAGGGATTAACGCTTTCCAGCGTGTTGCAAGATAGTCCGATTTCCATTAAAAAACCGGGGCAAAAAGAATGGAATCCTAAAAACTCCCCTGACCGTTATGATGGACCTATGCGCCTCAGAGTAGGATTGGGACAATCAAAGAATATGATTGCAATTCGCGCCATGCAAATGGCGGGAGTTTCTTTTGTAGCAGAGTTTTTGCAGCGTTTTGGCTTCAAACGGGAAAACTATTTTGCCAGCGAAGCCCTAGCATTAGGAGCAGCATCTTTCACTCCTTTGGAAATGGCGCGCGGTTACGCGGTATTTGATAACGGCGGTTTTTTAATCGATCCTTATATTATTGATAAAATTATAGATACCTCCGGAAAAGAAGTATTTGTCGCAAACCCGAAAATTGCCTGCATTACCTGTAATGACATTGCACCAATTTATAATACGACGGAAAAGCTAGATGGCTTTAAACATATGGAAGATGCCATCGCCACAGAGAATTTAGTTCAGACCGATGACAGCACGAATGGCGAAGAAGTTGATGAAACGCAAACCGATAGTGCGCCGGAAGTGCCTGAATTGCAGGTTGAAACAAAAAATCTGAAGGAAGATGAATTGAATTTAATGGCAGCAGGAAAAACCGAAACTTCTAAAGTGGAATATGCACCGCGTGTGATTAGCGGCGAATTGGCATTTTTAATTCGTAGCGCCTTAACCACCGCGGTGTTTGGTGAACAAGGACTAGGTTGGCGCGGAACCAGCTGGCGAATGGCGAATGAATTTAAACGTAAAGATATTGGCGGTAAAACCGGAACGACCAATAACTCTAAGGTAGCTTGGTATGCTGGTTTTGGTGCACATTTAACAACGGCGGTTTATGTTGGTTTTGACGATAATAAATACAATCTGGGGCGTGGCGAAGCCGGTGCTAAAACCGCAATGCCGGCATGGATCGCTTATATGAAATCAAGTTTAAAAGATATTCCGGAACGCCAATTAGAGCTTCCTGCCAATATTATTGAGAAATCTATTGATACATCTTCAGGCTTTCTTTCAAGTGACGGTGGCCGTAAAGAATATTTTATTAAAGGCACTGAACCGAAAAGGGTTTTTGTTGAGGAAAAAGGTTACTATGTCCCACCTGGTCTAAATGAAAAATTCGGCTCTCCAAGTCTTCCGGGGACTGAGCCAAGTGAGCGGCAGGAGTTATTCTAAAACATCGTTTTTTTGACCGCACTTTTGCTTTATTAGCTTAGAGTGCTTATAATCCCTGCAAATTTAACAGAGTAACCAATTGGAATGGCGGAACAAAAAATCACCTTTGCCGATCAAAAACGCAAAACGGTAGAAACGGCAGAATTCACTGAAGATGGGCGTTATAAACGTAAAGTACGTAGCTTTGTGTTACGTACGGGCCGTTTAAGCGAATTTCAACGCCAAACCATGAACGACAACTGGGCAGCTTATGGCTTAGAACACCAAACAGAGCCTTTTGATTTTCCCGCAATTTACGGTAACACTAACCCCGTTATATTGGAAATTGGGTTTGGTATGGGAAAATCATTAGTTGAAATGGCGTTACAGAATCCTGATAAAAATTACCTAGGCATTGAAGTACATACTCCGGGTGTTGGCGCTTGCCTAGCTTATGCCGTTGAAAAACAAGTGAAGAATTTACGTGTTATTTGTCATGATGCGACGGAAATTCTGCGCGACAGCATTGCCGATAATTCCCTTGGCGGCTTACAATTATTTTTTCCCGATCCTTGGCATAAAGCTAAGCACCATAAAAGACGTATCGTTCAGCCACACTTTGTAGAAACCATCTACCAAAAATTACAACCGAACGGATTTATCCATTTTGCTACAGATTGGCAAAATTATGCCGAGCAAATGCTTGACGTGCTAAAAAGTGCGGTTGGTTTACGCAATGTTTCGCCGACTAATGATTATATTCCACGTCCTGATTTTCGTCCATTGACCAAATTTGAACAACGTGGACACAAGCTTGGGCATGGTGTTTGGGATTTGTATTTTATTAAAACGCCTTAAAAAGTAACCGCACTTTTCATAAAAATTAAACGCATACATCGCAATATTAAAGGAAAACTATGCAACGAATCGCCCGCCTTGCAATAGAAAATATCAATTCCGAAACACATTTGTTGTTTTCCCATTATGACGAACTGCGCGCGCTGTTACTGCGCCATTTGCCGCCAAGTGTAGTTTCGTTGTTCGCCCGTCCGGTATTAAAAGCGGATAATTATGTAGAATGGTATAGCGATTTAGAGGGACAACCCCAACTATTAGCGCAAAACTCACCTCAATATGAGCAAGTCAACCGACTGATAAACCAACGTTTACAATCTATTGAAAATTTGCACCATAGCTTACTTGCACAGGGTAAAATTAGCCGTGAACAAGCGCAATTATTAGCTCAATTAGCTACTATTGCCCGCCAAGACCGGCAAATTTATTTAGTAAACAATGAGCCTATTATTATAGGCTGGCACATTAAGCCGGAGCCGGTTCCCGTACCGGTTGCGCCAGCTACTGAGCCAAAATCAGCTTTTCGCTGGTGGTGGCTACTGTTATTATTACTTTTGTTATTCGCCAGCGGATTAGGTTGGTGGTGGTTTAATCGTGCTCCGGAAACTACACCACAGCCTTTTGTAGAAATCGTAGAAGAACCGAAGCTGGAACCGAAGCTACAATTAGATGAAATACCGATTCCCGATTATAAAAAACCGGAACCTAAAAAAGAAGAAATAAAACCGCCAGAGCCGGTAAAAGAAGAGGCGAAGAAAGAAGAAGTTAAGAAGGAAGAAGTCAAAAAAGAGGTAAAAAAAGAAGAGCCTCCGAAACCTAAAACGATCGATACCGCTCTGCAAGTTGGTAAAAAATGGTACGGTAAATATTACTGTAGTGGTCGTATGGCCAAAATGACTATTGAAGTTATTAAGCGAACAGGAAATCATGTTGTTGCCTTAGAGCGCTGGGATTACGGTCCGGGTGAGGTCGGTATTGTGTACCTAGAAGGAGTTCTAACCGATAAAATCTTCAATGCTCGAGAAACTCGTTGGCATACCCGTCCACAAAAACTAGGGGATTGGATTTTCACCAGCTTTCAGGGAACGTACGATGCAAAACGTAATATTTTCCACGGACGTGTGCCTGAAGCAGGATGCACAACATTTGAAATGCGTGAATCTAAATAAAACTTTTATAAACAATACATAATTCATAGGAGAAAACAATGGCAATTAAACGTAATCAGAGACAACGCAAAAAAATGCACCTTGGTGAATTCCAGGAGTTGGGCTTTTTAGTTAACTGGCAATTTGCAGAGAATACGCCGATTGATAAAGTAGATGAAGTCGTCGATCGCTTTATCCGCGAAGTCATTCAAGCGAACGGCCTGGCATACGAAGGCAGTGGCTATTTACACTGGGAAGGTTTGGTGTGTTTAGAAAAACTTGGCAAATGTGATGAAAGCCATCGCGAATTAGTGAAAAAATGGTTGGAAGCCAATGGATTACAACAAATCGAAATCAGTGAATTATTTGATATTTGGTGGGATTACCCAACCAAATAACTACCGGCATTGAAAATGTCCTACAAAATCCGGCCAACACGCCGGATTTATTTTAGCAAAACCTTGACGAAGCAGATTTTC